>CAILDU010000001.1 GCA_903833055.1 uncultured Verrucomicrobia subdivision 3 bacterium
AATCGCGTCGAGTGGTCGGCGGGTCTGATGAAAAACATCGTGTGCGTTTTCGAGTCCGCTGGGAGAAATATTTGAAGTGCTCATATTTTTTCTACTAATCACAGCCACAAGCTGCCAGCGAAAACATCAGCGGGCTTCACCGGATTTGGCAAAGGTTCACCGTTTTTTGTTCAAGGGATGGTTCAGCTTGGGGTGGAGTGATGGCCTTCAAGCTACCACATGCCGAGCAATTTTTAGCCGGGGATTTTCTTCCTGCAAAACTTGGCAAGGCTGATGCTATGTATCAGTCATGTTGCATTATTCTGAAAAAAATCGCAGCGCGCTGTGCCACGTCATCACGGACTTTCATTCCGCGAACCAGAAGCGGGTCGCGCGCTTTGATCTTTGGGGCGTGCTGGTATCCGCGTTGATGGCTTCCGTGTTGGTGGAATTCGTCCGGCTGCTGGTCTCGCACTGATTTTCGACTTCAATCGCTTAAGAATTTTTTCCGGCCTCCGCGCCGAAATTTTTTCTTAATTCTCGCGTTGGTTTTAAGCCGCCAGAAGACAACGCAAACTTTGCAGCGACTTTGTTTTTACTCGTCCGTAACGCGCGGGGTGAAGGTAAGATTCAGATTGCCCACCGCCACTTCCAACGGTTTTCCCGTCTGGGCAACCACTTGCGTCACGGCAAAATCATGCGTCTCGCCGTAATCGTTTTTCGATTCCAGCGCGAGAACGATTTGGACATTGCGCTTGTCGAGCATCTTGGGCGTGAGCGTGCAACTTTCGCCGGTGGCCAAACGCAGGCAAGTTTCGTTGTGATTCGTGAGGGAGATTTCGCCGAGGTTGCGCTCCGACGAGTTCGTCGTGGTAATTACAATCGAGGGCGACTTTTCGGGCGTCGCCACTTTATGGCAGCTCGCTGGCAGCAGTCCGGTCAGAAAAACCATGATGGCCGAAGTTGTTTGCGTAATTCCCATGCCTTGAGATTAGCAGGAATCAGGCCGATTGGAAACCAACTAAAAACGCTGGATTTATTGGGGCGAAGTGTCCCAAAAGTTGAATTGGCCGCCTAAAATTTAATCGGCGCGGTCAAAAACCATCAGATTCTTGCCGTCCTTGATGGACAAGCGCAAGTCTTCCGCCTTGGCCGTCATGAATTTCTCATCGCTGTTCAGCGTCAGGTGCAAATCGTAGGAACCGTTGTTGTCCGTCCAATCGCCCTTCCAATTTTCCGCTTGGAATGCTGGCTGGCCGGGCTGCGGCTTCGCCAAAAATTTCGGCAGGCTCCGGAAGAAAAGTTGATTATCGCCCGTCGCCAAAATCCGCGTGTCCGCGTAAGCCTGCGTCCAGCGCGCGCGAATCAACCGCATTTCGCTCGCCGGAATTTTCGGATTGCTCTGGCGCAACCACGCAATCGTCACCGCCGGATTAAATTCCCAGTGGCCGATGATTTTTTCGCCGTCATATTTTGCCGACTTGCCCGTTTGCAGATACGCCGTCAGGTCCGCGAGGTTCGTCAGCAAGATGCCGCTCACCAACGCGGATTGATCTTTATTTTCCAGCAGCGCCAGCACATTTGGGTTGCTCAACACTTCGCCAATGGTCGCGCCGCCCGCCAGCGCGTTCGTCAGCGTGCCATCCGTGACCAGCGCCTGAAAATCATCCCGTTCCCACAGCGAAGTCAGCGCCGGATACTCGACCAAGCGCGGACCGACCTGCGGATTTTGCGCGAGGAAGCCCGCGAGATCGGCAAATTGATAATACGTCGGCGACAACGTGCCGACCGCGCTCGCCGTGCGCGTGAAATGCGCCGCTTCCAAATCTTTGCCTAGTTGATTGACCACGCGGATGATCAACGGCTGCGGCGTCGTGCCCGCCACTTGCGTCGTCCAGTAAGTCAGGTTGAAAAGGAAAAAACTAATTAGAATAAAATAGACCGCGCCATTCAAGAGGCCGATGCAGATACCCACGCGCGAATTAATCCGTTCAAACAACGCCAAGCGCAAATCGCCCGCCGTGTATTTGTAAAAATGTTCCACGCGATTATGCACCGGCTGGCCGATGAACTTGAATGCGATGGAAATCAGAATGAAGCCGATCACCGGCGCGAGCGCCCACGCGTAAATCGGATTCGCCGCGCCCAAGTGCGGCAGCAACGGATGAATCAGTTTGCCCGCCAGTCCCGCCAGCAGCGCTGCGATGAGAATGCCGACAAACGAAATCGCCGCGCGAATCGCGCCCAGCCGCCAGCCCGCCAGCGCCGTCGAAATCATTACGATGATTGCCAGAATCCAAATGCTCATGCCGTCCATTAAAAATCATCCCCGCAAAAATGCACGACGAAAATTATAATGTGCCAGTTTGCGGAGCGCGGCATTTATGCCGCCTCATCATGGCGGGCAAGGCGAGCGTTGAAGCGGGCTAAAGCCCGCGCGCCGGCGGCAGGGCAAGAGCCACGACCGCGAAAATGATAACGCGTAAGTTTGAAAACCGCGCGGCAACCGTTATCTTGCCCCCGCGTGAAAATCTCCGTCATCGTCCCTGCCTTCAACGAAGAAAAACTTTTGGGCGCGTCGCTCACCGAAATCAACGCCGCCGCCAACGCGTTTACCGCGCGCGGCTGGCAATACGAACTGTGCGTGTGCGATAACAACTCCACCGACCAGACCGCCGCCATTGCCCGTCAGCACGGCGCGAAAGTGATCTTCGAGCCGGTGAATCAGATTGCCCGCGCGCGCAATACCGGTGCATCCATCGCTACCGGCGATTGGTTTGTCTTTGTGGATGCCGACACGCATCCGAGCGAAAAATTATTTGCCGACGTGGCCACGCAAATTTCCGGCGGTAACATTTTGGCGGGCGGCGTCACCATGCGGCTGGATGAAAAACTTTTTATCGCCGGGCTTGTCACGCACTTTTGGAATTATTCCAGCCGCCTCGCGCGGCTGATGGCCGGTTCGTTTATTTTTGTCGAAGCGGCGGCGTTCCGTCAGGTCGGCGGGTTTAGCCATGAATTTTATGCGGCGGAAGAATTGGATTTGAGCATCCGCCTGAAAAAACTGGCGCGCGCGACCGGGCGGAAAGTAGTCATCCTCCATCGCCATCCCATTCTTACCTCCGCGCGCAAAATGAGGCTCTATAGCGGGCGTGAACTCGGAATTTTTTTCCTGCGCTCCATTTTTCAACATCGCCGCACCGTGCGCGACCGCGAGGCCGCGTTTATGTGGTATGACGGTCGGCGGTGAAATGATTCCGGCCAGTATTTTAAAGAACGGACACCGGCGCGCGCGAATGAGTGGCCTAACGTAGAAAATTAATCCACGCCGATTCGTGACGTGAATTGCCAACGGAATTGCTGCACCGACGGCGCTGGTTGGGGAGTAACGGCCTTCCCCGCAATCCCGAAGGGATTAAATCATCCAGCCTAGGGTTGCGCGGCACGCGCTACCCTAGGTGAACGCCAAATAAATTCAACAACCCTGAAAGGGTTGCCTCAATCCCAAACATACCGTTCATCAAATCCAATCTCGTAGCGTTTTAAGAACTCCCGCAATTCATCCTGAAACGAAATCTGCCGGTGATGTGCTTCCTGACCGGCGATGTAACCCCGCACCGTCTCGACCTGCGAAAACCCAACCGAAAAAATCCCGTAGCCGCTCTGCCACGCAAAATCTTTCAGTTCGGGGTCTTTAGTTTTCAGCCAGAGCGACGAACCGCGTTTCACTTCCTTGACCAGGTCTGCTGCCGTGCCTGTGCGCGACAAGGTGGCAAGCAGATGCACATGGTCGGCCACGCCGCCGACGATGATGGGCTGGCAATCGAGTTGGGTCAGGATGCCGCCGAGATAACGATGTAATTCTTCGCGGAGCGGTTGGTCGCGGAGGAATGGGCGCCGGTCTTTGGTGGAGAACACCACATGCACAAGAATCTTGGCGAGCGATTGGGGCATGGGCGGATGATGCCCAAGACGTGGAGATGATTCAACCCTTTCAGGGTTGGTAAATGTATCGTTCTTTTACCTAGGGTAGCTGCGCAACCCTAGGCTGGATGATTTTCATCCCTTTGGGATGAGGACCGGTAGGGACGGCGCGCTGCGCCGTCCACCCGCCCGCGCTTTCCCGTTTTCGGCGGGCGGGTTCCCCGATTCCGCTGGCTAAGATGGGGAACGCGCCAGCGGGGACATCGCAGCGCGATGTCCCTACCAACTACGGCACAACCACACTGACTTCCGTGCTCGGGGTGCTTTCGCCGGCATCGTTCACGGACGTGACGGTAATCTTGGCCGTTGCGCCGCTGTGCAATCCAGAGAGCGTTGCTTCCGTGTCCGTGGGTGAGGCGACGGCAATGGGATTGGCATCCGTGCCGACAATTTGTTTCCACACGCGGTAATGTCCGGCCAACCGTGCCGCCGCCCAATTCACGTGCAAGACGCCCGCCGTTCCCGGTGTCACCGCGACGGCTTCCGGCACATCCGGCGTGGAGGCCGCGCCCGGTTCATTCAAACCAAACGCCAGCCACAGCGGATCGTTGTCATCGAGCAATTG
>CAILDU010000002.1 GCA_903833055.1 uncultured Verrucomicrobia subdivision 3 bacterium
CGCGATTTTTACAATGCGGGAACGCGACTGCTCGCCAGAACAAATTTTGCGAATGCAGAAAAAATGTTTCAGTCCGCACTCGCGGCGCAGGACGAATGCGTGCAGCCGGTGGCACTGTTTAATCTTGGTCACACGCGTTTCGGCGAAGGCGTTGAACTTTTGAAAAAGGGGCCGGACGCGCAAAAGGTTTCCGTGCAAGGCAACGCGGCGCTGGCGGCGGGCGGACACGCGATTAGCGCGGCGGAATCAGCGCTGGCGGAAAATACTTTGGACAAGATGATTGCCGCGTATCTCGAAGGTCGCGGCGCGCGGCGCGAATTGAACGCAGCAGAGAAAGCCGTTCAGTCGGCGATGGAAACTTACGGAAAAACTTTATTGAAATGGCAGCGCGCGGCGGATGATTTCAAAGGCGCAGCTGAATTAAATCCCGTTGACACGAACGCGCAGCACAACGCGGAAATTGTCGAGCGCGGCATCGCGAAGCTTGTGGACGAAATCAATAAAATGCAGCAGATGATGGGCGCGCTGGGCAAGCAGAAGCAGGATTTGGGAAAAATGTTGAGCAAACTTAAAGGTCAAATTCCCGCGCCCAATGCGCCGCCCGGCGCGGCGGGCGAAGACGGCGATGATGATGAAGGTGTGCAGCCAGATTCGCTCGCCGGACAAAAAGAAAACGCCGCGCGCGAAGGCGACCAGATGCCCGCGCCGTTGTCGCCGGATCAAGCCGGACAAATTCTCGACGGCCTTTCGATTGACGGCAGCCGCCGCCTGCCGATGGGCGACAAACAAAGTTTACCGCCAAAGGATAAAAACGGTCGCAACTGGTGAAATGAGATTTTTCCAAACAATACTTTTCTTGCTCGCACTTGTGCCAAATTTTTTGCGCGCGCAAGCGCCGCTACAAATTTCGCCCAATGTGGCCGCGCAAATTGTGATGGTGCCACAGCCGAGGGCGGACACTTCGCAACTGGAAAACATTTCTGCAACGGCGGAATTTGATCCGCCCACCGTGCATCCCGGCGAAAAAACTTTTTATCGCGTGGCTGTCCGCGCAACGCAAAATTCCATCGCGTGGCCGGATGAAATTGCCGCGCCGCCGGAATTGCACTTCAGCACGGCCACGCGCGGACAATTGATGCAGGCCGATGGCGTCAGATTTCAACCGCTGACGGAATTTATTTATGAAGTCACCGGCACGGCGATGGGACACTTTACGATTTCCAATTTTGTCGTTTCCGTTGGCGGTCACAGTGTGGAAATTCCGGCGGCCAGCATTGACGTAAAAACTGATACGGTGACACAGCCGCCGCGGAAATTGTCATTAGAAGTATCGGCAACGAATTTATTTTTTGGCCAGCCGTTCCGCGTGCGCGTCATTTTGCCGACGACGGCGGGAAATCAAGTTGAGGCGTTGCGCGATGTGCAGTTCAACGGTAGCGGATTTTTGACGGACAAATCCGCCACGCATCAGTCGGTTGAAGTCGTGAACCGCGACGGGCAACTGCAATCGGCGGCCATTTACGAAACGGTCGCCACGCCGCTGGCAGCGGGAACGCTCACGCTTTCGGCACAGGCGTTTACCACCTCCGTAATGTCCGTGCCGATTTCCATTCACGCGCAAATAACCATTTCCAGCACGCCGGTAAAAAATGTTTTACTCCTTTCCGACCCGCTGAAAATAAACGTCCACCCGCTACCGATGGAAGGCGAACTGCCCGGCTTCACCGGCGCGCTGGGAAAATTTTCTTACGATCCGCCGCAGTTGTCCACGAACCGGTTGCGTGTCGGCGAACCGGCGCATTTGAAAATTATTTTCCATAACGAAGGCGAGTTGACGCGCTTCGTCGCACCCGCGTCGCCGCGTTCACACGACTGGCAAATCATTGCGGACAAACCGCCAGCCACCGGCTTCACGCTCATTCCGCTGACGGATGAGACACACGCAACACCCGCAATTCCATTCAGTTATTTTGATCCGCAGTCGGAAAAATATATTGATCTGACCATTCCGGCTTTGCCAGTCACGGTGGTCGGCGAAGGTTTGCCGGTGCAACTGCCCGTGTTCGACGAAGAAAATAAATCTGCCGCACCGTTGATATTAAGCAGCCTTGCACCGACGCCAGGAAAAACTGCGGCGAGCTTAAAACCGCTGCAACTGCACGGCTGGTTTGTGGTCGTTCAACTTTTGCCGGTGATGGGTTTGATCGCGCTGTGGCGCTGGGATTATCGCCGCCGATTTCTGGCAGCACATCCGGAAATTATCCGCCGGCGGCTGGCAAAGCACGAGCTGCGCCGTAAAAAAATCAAACTGCAAAAAGCCTTTGCCGCTGGCGATGCCGCTGCGTTTGTGCAGCACGCAGCGGACGCCATGAGAATTGTGGTCGCGCCAAATTATCCCGCGAATCCGCAGGCGCTCGTCTGCGCCGACGTGCTCGCGCAATTGGAAGACGCGGAACAAAACGGACGCGCAGGCGAAACCGTTCGCAAGGTGTTTGCGGCAACTGATGCGCGATTCGCGCTCACACCACAAACCCAGGCAAACTTGCTCGCGCTAGCCGACGACGTGGAAAATGTGCTGCTGAAATTAGAGGAAAAATTGTGATGCGCGTTTTGTTTTTCATTTTTGCGACAGCGTTTTGGATTATTGATTCAAGCCAAGCGGCAACGAATGATTCCTTTTCTCGCGGTATGGCGTTAAGCCGCGCGGGAGAATTTCCCGAAGCGGCGGCGGCGTTTGAAAAATCGGCGCAGGCGCAACCGGCTTCCGGCACGTTGGTAAATTTGGGCCTCGCCGAATGGCAACGCGGCCACGCTGGCGCGGCCATTCGCGTATGGGAACAGGCGCGATGGATTGATCCGTTTGACGAACGCGCGGCGCAAAATTTGAAATTCGCGCGGGCGGTGGCGCAAGTGGACGAACCACAATTAAAATGGTTTGAGACAGCCTCAACCTGGCTGCCGCCGAATGATTGGGTTTGGATTGCAGGCGCAAGTTTATGGCTCGCCGTGGGCGCGCTGGTGTTGCCACCAGTTTTCCGACGCAAAAAATCTGACTGGCAACAGGCGCTAGCCGCCATCGGGCTGGGAATTTTTCTAGCCAGTCTGACGGCGAACTTCGGCGTCGTCAGCCGGACCAATCTTGGTTTCGTTCTCAAAAGAAGTTCGGCACTGATGCTGACGCCGACGCGCAATAGCGAAGTGATTTCAACTTTGAATGCGGGCGAGTCGGCGCGAAAATTACGGTCGCGCGGCAATTATTATTTCATTCACACCGCCAGCGAGTCGGGCTGGATTGAGCGGAGCGCATTCGGTTTGGTCAGCGAATAATCAGCTTGCCTTCGTAATGGAACGGCGGCCAAGCTAGGCGGGTCATATCTATCACTGACTTTTATGAAGCGTCCGATTCAGCCCAACGAATCCAGCCCTGATTTTTTTTCCACGCAGGTTTCACAGGCGCGGCGGTTTTATCTGAACTTAAAACCATCGGCCAAGGCGCGGCTTGCGGTAGTCTGCGGCGGCGTGGAACATTGCGATACCAACTACACCATCAGCCGCCGGACGTTTCCGTTTTACTCGGTTGAATTTGTCGCGGCGGGGAGCGGGCATCTAAAATTGAATGGCACGGAACACGAGCTGCAACCGGGCAGTGTTTTTTCGTATGGGCCGAACATTCGCCACGAAATCGCCACGGATTCAAAACAGACTTTAGTCAAGTATTTCATTGATTTCTTTGGAGTTGAGTCGGTTAAAATTTTGTCCGCTGCCGGATTGAAACCGGGCACGGCGGCGTCGGTTTTTCCGCCGCGCGAAATCGTGCCGCTGTTTGATGAACTCATCCGCAACGGCCGGCGCGGGACGGCTGGCACGGAAGAAATCTGCGTGCGATTGCTCGAAGGATTATTGTTGAAAGTGGCGGACGCGCGCGCGCCGCTGCCGGGACAGGAGACGCTGGCGTTTGCGACCTACCAGCATTGTCGCGAGTATATCCAACGGGATTTTTTGCGACTGCGTTCGGTCGCACAGGTGGCGAATGAGTGTCATCTTGATGATACCTATCTTTGCCGTTTGTTCCAACGATATGACCATCAATCACCTTATCGTTTGCTGGTGCGATTGAAGATGAATCACGCGGCGGAGCGCTTGCAATTGCCGACGGCAATGGTGAAGCAGGTGGCGGAGGAATCGGGGTTTGCGAACCAGTTCCATTTCTCGCGCGTGTTCAAATCAGTGTTTGGAATTCCGCCGCGCGCGATGATCAAAATGCGGTAAGACCGGTCAAATTTGTAACTTTTTTTATCGTCAAGCGCTCTGCGGATGGGATATATCAACCGCACAACCTATGAAGAAAAATTTATCCGGCATCAGCCGTCGCCGTTTCATCACTACAGCGGCAGCGGCCATTACGTTGCCACTCATCCTGCCCGGTTGCGCTACGGGTTCCGTTCGGCGCACCCGTCCGTCTAACCGCATTAATCTCGGCGTCATCGGCTGGGGCATGCAAGGGCCGAGCAATACAAAATCGTTTCTCGTTGAGGACGATTGTCAGGTGGTCGCCGCGTGCGACCTCGACAAAAACGCTCTGACCAGCGCGGTGGACACCATCAACGATCATTACCAAAACAAGGATTGTCAGGCGTATCATGACTATCGCGAAATGTTCGCGAACGCGGATTTGGACGCGGTGATGATTGCGGTGCCGGATCATTGGCATGAACTCATCGCGACGGCGGCGGCGCAGCACAAGCTGGATGTTTACGGAGAAAAGCCGCTGGCGAAAACCATTGCCGAACAGCAGGCGATTGTTCATGCCGTGGAAAAAAATAAAATTATCTGGCAGACCGGCTCGTGGCAGCGTTCGCAAGCCGTGTTCCGCAAGGCGGCGGAAATTGTCCGCAGCGGACTCATCGGCCAAGTCACGCACGTCGAAGTTGGCTTGCCCTCGGGCCACACCGATTTTAAACATACGAAACCTGAATTGGTGGCCAAACTTGCCAGCCTCGGCATCACCGACCTTTCCACGATTCGTCCCGGCTCCGAGGCTTGGAAAATCGCCGTGACAGCACCGCCGCCGGAATTGGATTATGAAACGTGGATTGGGCCGTCGCGCATGGAAGATTACATCAAGCAGCGCGTTCACATGAATTGGCGTTGGAACTACAACACCGGCGGCGGCCAGTTGATGGACTGGGTCGGCCATCATGTTGACATCGCGCATTGGGGTCTGGGCTTCGACGTTTCTGGTCCTTCGGAGATTGAGGGCCACGGTGAATTTCCCGCTTCCGATGCGTTGTGGAATACCTGCACAAAATATCGCATTGAACTGAAATATCCGCAGGACATCACGATGACTATTGCTGGCGGCTATGATGACATTAAAGGCGGCACCAAATGGATCGGCACGGAAGGCTGGGTTTGGGTGAATCGCGGTGGCTTTGACGCATCGAATCCTGATTGGAAAAAAGGTAAGTCGCTACCCGAAGAACTTCGCAAAGTGAAGTTGTATGAGTCGCCCGGCCATTGGCGTAATTTTCTCGACTGCGTCAAGTCGCGCAAACCCACCATCACGCCCGTGCAAACCGCGCATCACTCGGCGATTCCCGGCCATCTCGGACTTATCTCGATGCTCACCGGTCGGAAAATTAATTGGGACGTAGCAAGCGAAAAAATTCTCGGCGACGCCGAAGCCAGTAAACTCCTGACGCGCGATTACCGCGCGCCGTATAAAATGAGTTAATTTTCCAGAACCGATTTCAGCCGCCGTTGTTTCTTCGGAAGCAACGGCGGTTTTGTTTTGGCCAAAAAATTCCCGCTCGCCAAAACTACGTTTTAATGCGAGCCTGAACATCCGAATTAACTTATGTTTACCGGCACTTACACCGCAATTGTCACTCCGTTCAAGAATGGTCAACTCGACGAAGCCGCCCTCGCGCGCCTCGTCAAAAAGCAGATTCAAGGCGGCGTGGAAGGCATTGTGCCCGTTGGCACGACGGGCGAATCGCCCACGGTGGATTGCGACGAACACATCCGCATCATTGAACTGTGCGTAAAGTTTGCGGCGGGAAAAATTAAAATTCTTGCCGGCACCGGCGCGAACTCCACGACCGAAGCCATCGGCCTCACCATCGCCGCCGAAAAAGCCGGCGCGGACGGCTCGTTGCAAGTCGCGCCGTATTACAACAAGCCCACGCAAGAAGGTTTGTATCAGCATTTCAAAGCCATCGCGAACAACACCAAGTTGCCGATAATTCTCTACAGCATTCCCGGACGTTGCGGCATCGAAATTGCCGTGCCGACGGTGAAACGTCTCGCTGCCGATTGCAAAAATATCATCGGCATCAAAGAAGCTGGTGGCAACGCCGACCGCGTTTCCCAACTCCGCGCCGCGCTTGGAAATAAATTTGAAATTTTGTCCGGTGACGATTCGCTCACCCTGCCCTTCATGGCCGTTGGCGCGCAAGGCGTCATCAGTGTCGCGTCTAACGTCGCGCCGCGCGAAGTGGCGACGATGGTTCGCGCCTACGCCGCTGGCGATGCGAAAAAGGCGTTGCAGATTCATCAAAAAATGTATCCGCTGTTCAAAGATTTGTTCGTCGAGACGAATCCGGTTCCCGTCAAAGCCGCGCTCGCAATGCTCGGTTTGATTGACGAAGAATATCGTCTGCCGCTCGTTCAAATGAGCGCCGCCAGCCGCGCCACACTTAAAGCGGCAATGAAGGCGTCGGGGATTTTGAAATGAAGAATTCAGAAGCCAGAATTCAGGAGCCAGAATTTGCTAGTCTCCGCGTTCTGGATTCTGGATTCTGACTCCTGAATACTATGACACGCATCATCATCAACGGCAGCAAAGGCCGCATGGGGCAGGCGCTGCTCGCCTGCGCCGCGCGCATTCCTGAACTTGAAGTTGTCGGTGCGATTGACCACAGCGACGATCTCGCCAAGGTGATTGCTAAGTGCGATGTCGTGATTGATTTCAGTTTCCACAGTGCCACGCTTGGCGTCGCGGAGCTGTGCGCGAAAAATAAAAAGGCCATTGTCATCGGCACGACCGGTCACAGCGCGGAAGAGAAAAATAAAATCACCGCGCTCCAGTCGCAAATTCCGATGGTCGTCGCCACAAATTTTTCCACCGGCGTCAATACGCTCTTCTGGCTCACGCGCAAGGCGGCGGAAATTTTGGGAAATGATTTCGATTTGGAAGTCGTCGAGATGCATCATCGCCTCAAAAAGGACGCGCCCAGCGGCACGGCCAACACGCTGCTGGAAATTTTGGCAGACGTCCGCAAATTGCAACTCGCCGAAGCCTTGCGTCATGGACGCGAAGGCATCGTCGGCGAACGCACGCAGAACGAAATCGGCATCCACGCCATCCGTGGCGGCGATGTCGTGGGTGATCACACCGTCATTTTCGCCAATAACGGCGAGCGAATTGAGCTGACGCACAAAGCGTCTAGCCGCGACACATTCGCGAACGGCGCGCTCCGCGCCGCGCAATGGCTCGTCCAACAAACGCCCGGCCTCTACGACATGCAGGACGTGCTGGGGCTGAAATGAATTCAGAATTCAGAATTCAGAATTCAGAATCAAATGGCTTCAGCCAGTTCGAGCGGGACGGATTTCAAATCGTTAAATCACTGGTTGAACCCGATGAATGTGATTTGTTGGCGGCAGAATTAACACCGCTTTTCGAGCAACAGCAAAAAACAACAAAGAGTAAAATCGGCGGGGTAAGAAATTTGCTCCACACCAACTCGCACGTTTCAGCGTTCTCCAAGTCGCACAGGCTTCTTTCAGTTTTGGAGAGGCTTAATGGTTTACAGATGTTTCCTGTCCGCGCCATTTTCTTCGACAAAAATCCCGAAGCAAACTGGCTAGTGCCGTGGCATCAAGATTTGGCGATTGCCGTCGCCGAACGGATTGAAACGCCGGGCTACACTGGCTGGTCAAACAAAGACGGAGTGCCCCACGCACATCCGCCAAAAGAAATTTTGGAGAGCATGATTACAGTGCGACTACATCTTGATGATTGCGACACGAAAAATGGCGCGCTGAAAGTTATTCCCCAATCACATTGTCACGGCAAACTCGACGCGGTTGAAATCTCAAAACAGACAACCGCAAACCAACCTGTTATTTGCAAAGCCTCAAAAGGCGATGTTCTGTTGATGCGTCCATTGCTTTTGCATTCATCTTCACCTGCAGAAAACCCAAAACATCGGCGCGTGCTGCATATTGAATATGCAGCACAAGAACTACCCAACGGCCTAAAATGGCTAGAACGCTAATGACATCATCACCGGCCTTCATCGCACTCGGCTCCAATCTTGGTGATTCGCGAAAAATTATTTTGGACGCGATGGCGCGGCTGCAAAAAATTTCCGCCGCGCCAATTTTGAAATCTTCCTTGTGGCAAACCTCGCCGGTGGATTGCCCGCCGAACTCGCCAAAGTTTCTGAACGCCATGGTCGCTTTAAGTCCAAGCGCGGACGAGACACCGGAATCCTTGCTGGAAAAATTGCAGGCGCTGGAAAAAGAATTTGGTCGATCGGCCAAAAAAATCCTCAATGAGCCGCGCCCGCTGGATTTAGATTTGATTGCGTTTGGAAGTAAAATTCAAAATTCGCCAGACTTGGTTTTGCCACATCCCCGCGCGCACACGCGGAGATTTGTATTGCAACCATTGAACGAAATTGCGCCGAACTTGATTTTGCCCGGCCAGAAAAAAACCGTGGCGCAGTTGCTCGCGAACCTGCCTGTGGATGACGGCTGCGTTAAAATTTGATTCGCTACGGCTTGATTTCTCCAGCGGGATTGGAGAATGTCAGCCATGAATTCGAACGCGTTGAAAATGAAAATTTCCGTTCCAATTTTTGCGATGTTGCTGGGGCTGGCCGCCAGCGGCTGCTTCTCCATTTACGACAACGAAAAGCCGGAAGCCGTCAACGTCAAGCCGACGACACCTGCGCCCACGGCCACCGCGCCCGCGCCCGCGCTCAAGCCGATTGTCACACCCAATTATTCGCTCGCGGCCAAAGTGATTTCCGTCAATACGATCGGGCGATTTGTCGTATTGAGTTTTCCTGCGAGCCAGATGCCGAAGTTGGAACAGACGCTTTTCCTGTATCGTGACGGATTGAAAGTCGCCGCAGTCCGCGTGACCGGGCCACAACAGGATAACAATACCGTTGCCGATATTACTTCTGGCGAGGCGCAGGTCGGCGACGCGGTGCGCGACCAATAATTTTCACTCTACACTTTTTGGTATTCAGCAGGGGCAGCTTTGGCCGCAAAAAAGCGCAAAAGCCGCAAAATAAAACCGATTTTATTTTGTGCGTTTTGCGATTTTTTGCGGCCAAGAAATTTACTCTGCGGCGCGACGAACACTGCTTAAACGCTCGCCAAATAAGGCCGTTCCGACGCGCACCAGCGTCGCACCTTCTTCAATCGCCACCTCAAAATCGCCGCTCATGCCCATGCTCAAATGCGGCAGCGGCGCGCCCAGAATTTTTTCGCACGCAACTTTCAACTCGCGCAGCTTTTGAAAATACGGGCGCGCCTTTTCCGGTAGCGGCGTGAATGGCGGAATCGCCATCAGCCCGTGGATTTCAATTTTCGGCAACGCGTTCAATTCGTCCAGTTCTGCCAATAGTTTTTCCGGCGCGTAACCAAACTTGCTCGCCTCGCCCGCGACGTTTACTTCGATTAAAATCGGCATCGTCTTGCCGGCTTGCGCGGCGCGCTTGGAAATTTCCTGCGCGAGGGCGAGGCTATCCACGCCCTGAATCATTTCAAATAATTCCACCGCATCGCGCACTTTGTTGGATTGCAGATGGCCGATGAATTGCCAGCGCGCCTTGCTGGGACACAACGGAATCTTCGCCTTCGCCTCCTGGATTTTATTTTCGCCGAAATAAATCTGCCCGCACTCGACTGCCGCGCGGATGGTTTCCGGCAGATGCGATTTGGAAACAGCGAGCAACGTAACGCTATCCGTCGTGCGTCCCGCGCGTGCACACGCGGCGGCGATGCGCTGGCGGATGGAATTCAAATTTCCTTCAATGTTCACCGCCCTATTTTAGCCACAGATGAAACACAGATGAAACACAGATTTTTACCGCTTGGCGTCTTGGCGTCTTGGCGGTTAGTTTTAGCGGATGAATTACTGGCTCGTGAAATCGGAACCGGCAGCGTATGCGTGGACGCAATTTGTCAAGGACGGCAAAACGGCGTGGACCGGCGTGCGCAATTTTCAGGCGCGGAATAATCTGCGGGCGATGAAAAAAGGCGACCACGTTTTCTTTTATCATAGTGTGAGCGATAAGCAGGTCGTCGGCCTCGCGCGCGTGGCGAAGGAATTTTATCCGGACGCAACCGCCGAAGAAGGCGATTGGTCGTGCGTGGATTTGGAGCCAGTCAAGCCGTTGAAAAATCCGGTTTCGCTGGAAACCATCAAGGCTGACACCGTGCTGAAAGAATTGCCGTTGGTGAAACAATCACGTCTGTCTGTAACGCCGCTGACGAAAGCGCAGGCGGAACGAATTTTGAAAATCGGCGGCAGCTGAAGTGGTTCAGCCATTCGCCATTACTCACTTAAGTTTGGCAAATAAATTTGAATCCGCTTCCTCGGTGAGCGAAAGCCACGCCAGTGCTGCTTTCATTTCGCGAAAAAGTTTGATGCCTTGTTCGCCGGCATTTTCTCGATAAGCGCTGAACATTCGCACCAAACCGAAATGCAAGTCGGACGTGACGACAAATGCGCGCCGCGATTTCGGACTGAAAACATTGCGCGCCGCGAGCAGAACAATTTCTTCGGCGGTGATGATTACGTCCGTGACGAGACGGAAATCTAGCAGTTGATTGAACTCTGGACGGAAGTCGGGATGCCGCAGCAACCGTTCCATGTGATCACGAAGGTCAGCCAGCCGCAGCACGCCGCTGCCGTGGGTGAAAACCATCCGGCGCGGCACATCTATGTAAAAATCAGCGGGCATGGTCAGATTATTTCCATGATTTCACAGCCCGTTCAGCACGTCAATCAACTGCCGCAATCGGCCGTAGTCGTGCCGGTTGAAACCAAAGGCGATGCGCGGCAAATGGAGATGGGCGGTGTCGGCGATTTCTTCGGGTGTAGGCGGAATAATTTTTATCGGCGCGCCGTTAATGATGTCGGCGAAATCCTCATTCATCGCCGCGATGGCGGATTCACTCGGCGCGTGATTGAGCCGGATAACAAGGGCGTCTTTCACCCAGCGCGTCGAATGAAAATTGCGATAGAAGCGCGTAATAATTTTTACCGCTTCATCCGCGCTGTCGGTGATTTGATAAAGGTTGAGGTCGTCGGGCGAAATCAATTTGTCGCGCAACAGATGTTCGCGAATGTTTTTATCCCACGTCTTCCAGTAAGTGCCGCCGGGTTTATCCACGAGCACGAGCGGCATGAGCTGGCTCTTGCCGGTTTGCATGAGCGTGAGCGCTTCGTAACCTTCATCCATCGTGCCGAAGCCGCCGGGGAACAGCGCAATCGCATCGCTGTGTCGGATGAAAATCAGTTTGCGCGTGAAAAAATATTTGAAGGTGACGAGCTTTTTGTCCTGCAAAATAACGGGGTTTGCGCTTTGCTCCCATGGCAGGCGGATGTTCGCGCCGAAACTATTTTCCGAACCGGCACCTTCGTGGCCGGCGTGCATGATGCCGCCGCCCGCGCCGGTGATGACCATGAATCCGGCAGCGGCCATCTTCTGACCGAACTCCAGCGCCTGCTGATATTCCGGCTTGTTCGGCTGCGTGCGCGCGGAACCAAAAATGGTCACTTTACGTTTTTCCGCATACGGCGCGAAGAGGCGGAAGGCGTAACGCAATTCACGAATCGTCGTCTGGATGACGCGCACATCGCCAGAATCTTTCACATCCGTGAGCAGCTTAAGCGCGTTCTCGATGATGTCGGCAACTTCGGCTTCGTTCGCGCCACCGCCTTTGGCTTTGATAAGTTCTTCAATCTGCAATTTCAACTTGGGGTCGGCGGAATTGCTTTTGGATTTCTTCATGCGTTGTGACCAGCATAAGACGGACGCTGACAAAGGCAATTCCGTTGCGCCGAAAATCTGTATTTCATCTACGCTCCAACTTCGGCTAAACTGTGTGCGTGAAAATTCTCGGCATCATTCCCGCGCGGTTTGCTTCGACGCGGTTCCCCGGCAAGCCGCTCGCGCTCATCGCGGGCAAGCCGCTCATCCAGCACGTCGTCGAGCAATGTGAAAAAGCGAAATCACTTTCCGAAATCATTGTCGCGACGGACGACACGCGCATCTGGGAAGTCGCGCAAAATTTTTGTCGCGTGGAGATGACGCGACCGGAACATCCGAGCGGCTCGGATCGAATTGCGGAAGTTGCGGAAAGAATTTCTTGCGACGCAATTGTCAATATTCAAGGCGACGAACCGTTGATTGATCCGAACGTGATTGATGCGGTGGCGAATGCGCTGGCGCAAAATGAAATGTCCACCGCCGCGACGCAAATCAAAAACATTTCCGAACTCGACAATCCGAACGTCGTAAAAGTCGTTGTCAACGCTGCCGGTCGCGCGTTATATTTTTCGCGGCGCACGATTCCGTATCTGCGTGATGCCGCCAACCGTCCGAGCAACGAGCAGTTGGCGGCGTTTCCTTTTTTGAAGCATCTGGGCATTTACGGATTCCGGCGCGAGACGCTGTTGCGGCTGGTAAAATTTCCGGTGTCGCCGCTGGAAAACGCGGAGAAGCTGGAACAGTTGCGCGCGCTGGAAAACGGAATTCAAATCGCCGTCGTGAAAGTGGATTACGACAGCATCGGCGTGGATATGCCGGAAGATGTGGCGAGAGTGGAGAAATTGTTGCGCTATTGAATTAACCGCAAAGAACACAAAGAGCGCAGAGTTTTTATTTCCGTGTTCTTTGCGTTCTCTGCGGTTAAATAATTTTATGAAGTTTATATTTGTAACTGGCGGTGTGGTGAGTTCGCTCGGCAAAGGTTTGACCGCTGCCGCGCTCGGCACGCTGCTCGAAAATCGCGGCCTCAAGGTCGCGCTGCAAAAATTTGACCCGTATCTCAACGTTGATCCCGGCACAATGTCGCCGTATCAACACGGTGAAGTTTACGTGCTCGATGACGGCGCGGAAACCGACCTCGACCTCGGCCATTACGAGCGGTTCACCAGCACGAAGCTCACGCGGATGAACAATCTCACGAGCGGTCAGGTGTATCAAAAAGTTTTGAACAACGAGCGCGAAGGCGTTTATCTCGGCAATACGGTGCAAGTGATTCCGCACGTCACGGACGAAATCAAAAACCGCATACATCAGCTCGCCGAAAAATCCAAGGCCGATGTCATAATCACCGAAATCGGCGGCACAACCGGCGACATTGAAGGTCTGCCGTTCCTTGAAGCCATCCGCGAATTCGCGCTGGAAGTCGGCTACAACAACGCGATTTTTATTCACGTCACCTACGTTCCGTTCATCAAAGCGGCGGGTGAGTTAAAAACCAAACCGACGCAGCAATCCGTCGCCAAGCTGCGCGAAATCGGCATTGCGCCGCACATCATCGCGTGCCGTTGTGAGAAGCCGTTGGACAAGGAATTGCGCCAGAAAATTTCAATGTTTTGTAACGTGCCGGTCGAAGCCGTGATTGAAGCGAAGGACGTTGACCATTCCATTTATGAAATGCCGCTGATGTTGCAACGCGAGCGCATGGACGATTTGGTTTGCCGCCTGTTGCATCTCACCACGCCCGCGCCGAACATGGCGCATTGGCAGGAAATTATTCGCAAGCTCATCGCGCCGCAACATCGCGTGCGCGTGGGCGTCGTCGGCAAATACATCGGCTTGCAGGACGCCTACAAATCGGTTTACGAATCTATCATCCACGGCGGCATCGGCAACGATTGCGGCGTGGAAATCGTGCAGGTGGACGCGGAGGAAATTGAAAAATTTGGCGCGGACAAAATGTTGCACGGACTCGGCGGCATTCTGGTGCCGGGCGGATTCGGCGAACGCGGCATCGAAGGAAAAATTCTCGCGGCGAAATATGCGCGCGAAAATAAAATTCCGTATCTCGGACTTTGCTTGGGAATGCAGATTGCCACGATTGAATTTGCCCGCAACGTTCTGAAGTTGGAGAAGGCGCACTCGACCGAGTTCGATGAAAATTCACCGCATCCGGTGATTGCGCTGCTCGACGCACAACGCAAAGTGACAAAAAAAGGCGGCACGATGCGGCTCGGCGCGCAGCCGTGCCAGTTGGTCGTCGGCTCAATGGCCGGACAACTTTACGGTTCGTTCGTCATTCACGAACGCCATCGTCATCGCTACGAATTCAACAACGCCTACCGCGAAAAATTCGAGAAGGCCGGCTTTGTTTTCAGTGGCACATCGCCGGACGGCAAGCTGGTCGAAGTCATCGAACTCAAAGACCATCCCTTTTTCATCGCCAGCCAGTTCCACCCGGAATTTTTGAGCAAGCCGCACCAGCCGCATCCGCTGTTCAAAGGTTTCATTGCCGCCGCGCATCAATACATCCACCACAAGCCGCTGTGACGGCAAGGTTGAAGGCAGAATGAAGAAGACAGAAATTTTGAGCTACGCAGCGGCGCTTGAATTTCTTTACGACCTGCAACTATTCGGCTCGAATTTCGGGCTGGAAAACACGCGCAAATTGGCTGCGCTCGTCGGCAATCCGCAGGAAAAACTGCGCTCCATCCACGTCGCCGGCACGAACGGCAAAGGCTCAACCTGCGCGATGCTGGAAAACATTTATCGCGCAGATGGCTTGCGCGTCGGGCTGTTCACCTCGCCGCATTTGGTTTCATTTCGCGAACGAATTCAGGTCAACCGGCAGTTGATTCCTGAAGCTGATCTCGTCCGACTCGTTGAAGAATTTCAGCCGCTGCTCCAACAATTTCCCGCCGACAATCACCTGACGCTGTTTGAAGTCGTGACGGTGATGGCGTTGAAATACTTCGCAGAGCAAAAATGCGACCTCGTGATTTGGGAAACCGGTCTCGGCGGCCGACTCGATGCGACCAACATCGTCACGCCGCTCGTCAGTGTGATTACGAACATCGCGCTCGACCACCAGCAATGGCTCGGCGACACGCTGGAGAAAATTGCGGCGGAAAAGGCGGGCATTATTAAAGCCGGAATTCCCGTGGTGACGGCGACGGATGAACCGTCCGCCCTTGCAGTCATCGAAAAAGTTGCGCTGGAAAAAAAATCACCAATCACAAAAGTTCAGATTTCAGATTTCAGATTTCAGATTCCAGATTTGTCCCTGCTGGGCGAACATCAAAAAGAAAATGCCGCGCTCGCGCTGGCGACGGTGAAAATTTTGCAACCGCAAATTCCGGTCGCCGCAGAAAAAATTCAGCAAGGACTGACAACTACAAATTGGCCGGGGCGCTTGCAGTTGATTAAAAAAACGGACGGCGGAAAAGTTTTACTCGATGGCGCACACAATCTTGCGGGGGCAAAAATGTTGCGGGCGACCTTGGAAAAGAATTTTCCCGCCGGGCAGCTCACGCTTATTTTTGGCACGCTGGCGGACAAGAGTTGGACCGACATCTGCCGGACGCTCGCGCCACTCGCATCGAAAATTTTCACCGTGCCCGTCGCCAGCGCACGCACGGCGGACACAAATGAACTGGCGGCGGCGTTTCAATCCACAAATCCGGCGGCGAAAATTGTGATTCGCAATAATCTTTCAGATGCGTTAATCGCCAGCAAAGACGAGCCTTTTGTCGTGATTACTGGTTCGCTGTATCTCGTCGGTGAGGCATTGGAACAATTGGGAGTTTCACCCGCAAATTCTGCCGAACGCGGTTTGAACGAGTGGACGAAAGCAAAAATCCCGCGATAAGAATGCGGCAAGTTGATTGCAAGCATGGCTTATTCTTCAGAAGTTCCCCTGCTGACGCGTTGACGTTTAGAGAATCCTAACTACTATTTGTATCTGATATGGATTACGCTGACACTCTGCCCAAGCAACGCCCGTTCGGCGCCACGACTCGTCCCGATGCGTGGTGGCTCCAACCGCTCGTCGTCTTTCTTGGATTTTCTGCCTTCATCATCTACTCGACTTGGGCCGCGTTCCAAGGTGTGAGTGACATGAAGACCGGCATTCCGAGTTACTGGTATGGCGGTCATGGCGCGAATTATCTTTCGCCGTTTTACTCACCCGAATTTTGGGGCATCTCGCCGCACGCCATCGGCAAGCTGCCGTCGTGGTGGCCGAGTTGGGCACCGTTCTCGCCTGCCTTCTTGATTCTGTGGGCCCCGGCCGGCTTCCGGTTCACCTGCTATTATTATCGCGGCGCGTATTACAAATCGTTCTGGGCCGACCCGATCAACTGCGCCGTGGGCGAACCGCGCAAATCGTATCTGGGCGAAAAATACTTTCCGCTCATCATCCAAAACGTCCATCGCTATATGTTTTATGTGGCGGCGGTGTTTATTGTGATTCTTGCCTATGACGCTTGGTTGGGTATGTGGTTCACCGATGCGGTAACGGGCAAGGAACATTTTGGCATCGGCGTGGGAACGATTATCATGACACTCAACGCGGTTTTCCTCGGCCTTTACACTTTTGGCTGCCATTCGCTCCGGCATTTGGTTGGCGGATTCTTGGATTCTAAATCAAAAGCGCCGTCGTGTGCGAAGGCCTATAACTGTGTCAGTTGCTTGAACACGCGGCACATGATGTGGGCGTGGATCAGTTTGTTCTGGGTGGGTTTCACGGATGTTTATATCCGTCTTTGCGCCACGGGTCATATCCACGATTTCATTTTCTTTAAGTTTTAATTTCCGAACCGAATTTTTATTGTGGCTACCAATTACGAAACTCACGAATACGACGTGCTGGTCATCGGCGCGGGCGGCGCGGGCTTGCGCGCGGCCATCGAAGCCTCGGCGGCAGGCGTCAAGGTCGGGTTGATCTGCAAATCCCTTTTGGGCAAGGCGCACACCGTCATGGCCGAGGGCGGCATGGCGGCGGCGATGGGCAACGTGGATGACCGCGACAGTTGGAAAGTGCATTTCGCCGACACGATGCGCGGCGGCCAATACGTCAACAACTGGCGCATGGCCGAATTGCACGCGAAGGAAGCGCCGGCGCGCGTCCACGAACTCGAAGCGTGGGGCGCGGTGTTTGATCGCACGAAGGAAGGAAAAATTTCGCAGCGCAATTTCGGTGGCCATCGTTATCCGCGCTTAGCGCACGTCGGTGACCGCACAGGACTCGAACTCATCCGCACGTTGCAGGATCACGGCATTCATCAAGGCATCACGGTTCACATGGAATACACCATCGTGTCGTTGCTGAAAGACGGCGACCGCGTGGTGGGCGCGTTTGGTTACGACCGCGAACGCGGACGCTTCCGTATTTTCAAGGCGAAGGCAGTGGTGGTTTGCACCGGCGGCCTGGGCCGCGCGTATGCGGTGACGAGCAATTCCTGGGAAGGCACGGGCGACGGCGTCTCGCTCGCGTATCACGCGGGCGCGGAATTGCTCGACATGGAATTCATCCAATTTCATCCGACGGGCATGATCTGGCCGCCGAGCGTGAAAGGTATTTTGGTCACGGAAAGCGTTCGTGGTGAAGGCGGCGTGTTGCGCAACAAAGACGGCAAGCGTTTCATGTATGACGACGTGCCGGAAAATTATCGCTCGCAGACCTCAACTGATCCCGAAGAAGGCTGGCGCTACACGCAGAATGACAAGAACGCGAAACGTCCGCCGGAGCTGCTCACGCGCGATCACGTCGCCCGCTGCATCAATCGCGAAGTGAAGGCCGGTCGCGGCAGTCCGCACGGCGGCGTGTATCTCGACATCGCGTGGATCAAAGAAAAAATCCCCAACGCGGCCGAGCACATCAAAAAGAAAATTCCTTCGATGTATCACCAGTTCATGCAACTGGCGAATCTCGACATCACGAAAGAGCCGATGGAAGTTGGCCCGACGACGCATTACGCGATGGGCGGCGTCCGCGTGAATGGCGAAACGCAAGCGACGAATGTCCCCGGACTTTTTGCCGCTGGCGAATGTGCCGCTGGTCTGCACGGCGCGAATCGTCTCGGTGGGAATTCGCTTTCCGATCTCATCGTCTTCGGCAAACGTGCCGGCGAATACGCGGCGAAATACGCGAAAGAAAATTCCGCTGGTGCAATCAGCGACGCGCAAGTTGAAGCCGCTTACAAGGAAGCCGTCGAACCGTTTGAACGTCCGGCTGGTGGCGGCACTGAAGGGCCGTATCAGGTGCAATACGATTTGCAGAACATGATGCAGGCGAATGTCGGTATCGTGCGTTTGCAGAATGAAATGGAATTCGCGCTCGATGGAATTCAGAAGCTCAAAACACGCGCGGCGAAAGTCGCCGTGCAGGGCCATCTGGAATACAACCCCGGCTGGCACACAGCGATTGACTTAAAACATCTGCTCACGATTTCTGAAGCCATCACGATTTGTTCGATTGATCGCAAGGAGAGCCGTGGCGGACATTTCCGCGAAGATTTCCCGAACAAAGACCCCGAGGCGCAGAAATATAATTCAGTTATTTCCAAAGCGGCGGACGGCTCCATGAAATTGCGCCGCGAACCGATTCCGGCGATGCGGGAAGATTTGAAACAAGTCATCGAGGAGATGAAATGAACAAACAAGTTACTTTCAGAATTTGGCGCGGCGACGCAACCGGCGGCAAGTTTGTCGAATACACCACCGAGATCACCGAAGGTCTCGTAGTGCTCGATGTCATCCACAAAATTCAGGCTACGCAGGCGAACGACATGGCGTGCCGCTGGAATTGCAAGGCCGGCAAATGCGGCTCCTGCTCGGCCGAGATTAACGGCATTCCGAAGCTGATGTGCATGACGCGCATGGATACGCTCAATACGGACAAGGTTATTACCGTCGAGCCGATGCGCGCGTTTCCGAGCATCCGCGATCTCGTGACGGATGTGTCTTGGAATTTCCGCGTCAAAACCAAGATCAAGAAATTCAATCCGCGCAAGCCCGACGCCGAAGATGGCACTTGGCGCATGATGCAGGAAGACGTGGACCGCGTGCAGGAATTCCGCAAGTGCATCGAATGTTTTCTGTGTCAGGATGTCTGCCACGTTTTGCGCGACCACCACAAGCATGATGAATTCATCGGCCCGCGCTTTCTCGTTTACACCGCCGCGTTGGAGATGCATCCGCTTGATACCGAAGACCGTTTGGCGGAATTGAAACAGACGCAAGGCATCGGTTTTTGCAACATCACCAAGTGCTGCACGAAAGTTTGTCCCGAACACATCACCATCACGGACAACGCGATTATTCCGTTGAAAGAACGCGTCGTGGATGAATACTACGATCCGCTCGGCTGGCTGTGGAAAAAGATTCGCCCGCAAGGTTGAAACTGACTTCATCAACCCCACGGCCAGTGCCGTGGGGTTTTTACTTTCGCCGATTCTTTGATTGTATTGACGCGAGATTAAATTAGGACGCCCAAGAAAATCGGGTTTGACTTGGTTCGCCGGGTGCGCGATGCTGACGAAGTTGACTGCGAAATTCCCCTTGCCGATTTAAGGATAAAAATCCCGTCGGTCAGTAAATTCAAATTGAACTTTTCCTGACGCAGCCCGTCCAATGCGGGACAAATCATCCTGAAGCATTGCCGGTTGCCAGTGGAATCTCCGGTCACCCAACTAAATTTATATGGCCAAAGTCATTTCCATCAAAAAGGAAAAATTGCCGCGCAAGCCGGCCAAAGCCGTCGCCACTGACGCGCCCGAAACCGCTGCGCCCGCCGCAACGGAACCGATGTTTGAACCCGTCGCCGCGCCGGTTGAAAAAAATTCACCGGCACCGGTCGAGGCCGAATTGCCGGCGGAACGCACGGTGGACAGCATCAAAGCTTCCGCGACGGAAGACGCGCGCAAAGATAATTCACGCGCGAATGCTGGTTCGTCGGGACAACTCCGTCCGCCGTCCGCGCCGATGGAGCCGACCAACGAAGAGCCACGCGAAGAAATTCGTTATCCCGATCGTCGCGTCGGCGGCTTCCAGCGCGACAAGATTGCGACGTCGCTGAACATCGCCAAATTGCAAGCGATGCAGATGTCCGAGCTCAACACGATGGCGAAGGAATACGGCGTAGAAAATTTCGGCACGATGCGTAAGCACGAAGTTATTTTCCACATCCTCGAAAAAAATGCGGCGCGCGCGGGCGTATTGTTTTCAGAAGGCGTCATTGAAGTTTTGCCGGAGGGCTTCGGCTTTCTGCGTTCGCAGAGTTTCAATTATCTCCCCTGCCCGGAAGATATTTACGTTTCGCCGTCACAAATCCGCCGCTTCGATTTGCAGACCGGCAATTTGATCACGGGGCAAATCCGTCCGCCGAAGGAAAAAGAAAAGTTTTTTGCGTTGTTAAAAGTCGAAGCCGTTGACGGCGAAGAACCGGACAAGGCGAAGGACAAAACGCATTTTGAAAATCTTACGCCCTTGTTTCCGAACAAGCGTTTCATTCTTGAAACGGCAGCGGATGAATTGAGCACGCGCGTTTTGGATTTGGTTTGTCCGATTGGCAAAGGCACGCGCGGCCTCATCGTCGCGCCGCCGCGCACGGGCAAAACGGTCATGATGCAAAAAATGGCTAACGCCGTTTTGAAAAATAATCCGGAGACGTATCTTTTTATTCTGCTGATTGATGAACGTCCCGAAGAAGTCACGGACATGGAGCGCAGTTGCAAAGGTGCGGAAGTGATTTCGTCCACGTTTGACGAGCCGCCGGAACGCCATGTGCAGGTCGCGGAAATGGTCATCGAAAAAGCGCGCCGTATGGTTGAGCAAAAACGCGATGTCATCATTCTGCTTGATTCTATTACGCGTTTGGCGCGCGCCTACAACACGGTGCAGCCGCATTCCGGCAAAATTCTTTCCGGCGGCGTGGACGCGAACGCGTTGCACAAGCCGAAAAGATTTTTTGGTGCGGCGCGCAACATTGAAGAAGGCGGTTCGCTCACCATCATGGCGACGGCGCTCGTGGACACCGGTTCGCGCATGGATGAAGTCATCTTTGAAGAATTCAAAGGCACGGGCAACATGGAAGTGCATCTCGACCGCGCGCTGGTTGACCGCCGCATTTTTCCAAGCATCAACATCGAGCGCTCCGGCACGCGCAAGGAAGAGTTGCTCTATCATCCCGACGAAGGCAGCCGCGTCGCCATGCTGCGCCGCGCGCTCACGGGCGTGCCGCCGGTCGAGGCAATGGATTTGTTGCTCGGCAAATTGAAAAAATCCGGCAGCAATATCGAGTTCCTGCTCAACATGGCAGTGAGCTAAAATCAGAGACGAGTTTTTGGCGGCGGCGGAATAATTTTTGGCGTGCAGATGCCAAATATATTTTGCCGCCGCTAATTTTTTGGAGGTTTAAAGAAGCAATGCGTGAAGTCTAAACCGCAAAGCCCATTCACCGCAGGAAAGAAAATTATCGCGAACTGCCGCCCGCCTGCTTGATGAGGAAAACAATCAGCCCGACGATAATCAAACCAACAAGGATGCCGCCGATGATGAAGTATTTATTGGCCTTATTAGTTTTTTTAGAAAAGGCGGCGTTGGTGTCAAAACCGGACGACGGACGGACGCCACTCTGTTCAAGAGCATTGAGGCTGACACCGCGCGGGATGACCAGCGTGGCATCTACCGGGGGTTTCGCCGACGACGGTGTGGGTGCGGGCGCAGAAACCGGCGCCGGTGCCGGAGCGGAAGCGGACAACGGCTGGCCATCGTCAATCTTCAGTTCCACCTGACCAAAACGGAGCGTCTGGCCGAGCTTGAGAACGGATTCGGAAATTTTTTCGCCGTTGATGAACGTGCCGTTGGTGGAATTCAAATCGCGAACCAACAGTTCAGAACCTTGCAGGAAAATCTCGGCGTGGCGGCTGGAAACGGAGGCGTCGGCAATCTGAAAAGTATTATCCTCCACGCGGCCGACGGTAGTGCGATCGACGTTCAACTCGAACGTGCGCCCCGTCATACCTTGATTCAGGATAACAAGTTTGGCCATAGATTCTTTTAAGAGATTATGGTGACGACATTTTTCAAGTCAAACGCAAATCTGTTTTTGCTTACCCGCGTTTTTCAATCAGTTGCCGGAATTCAGAAAATAACGGTGTGGAATCGTGCGGACCGGGCGCGGCTTCGGGATGATATTGCACGCAAAAAACCGGCTTGGTCTTGTGCCGCAAACCCTCCACCGTGCCGTCATTCAGATTCACGCGATGCACGGCCACGGCGGATGGCAAGGATTTCGCATCCACGGCGAAACCATGATTCTGCGAGGTGATTTCGACGCGACCGGATTCCAAATCTTTCACCGGCTGGTTGCCGCCGCGATGACCGAATTTTAATTTGAAAGTTTTTCCACCGAACGCCTGACCGAGAATCTGGTGGCCGAGGCAAATTCCAAAAATCGGAATTCCCGTGTCGAGCAGCGTCTTCACTTCACGGACGATGTAGTTCAGCGCGGCGGGATCGCCGGGGCCGTTCGAGAGAAAAATCCCGGCGGGTTTGTATTTAAGCGCATCGGCGGCGGTCGCAGTCGCGGGCAAGACTTGCACGGCAAATCCTTGCTGACGGAGGCGGCGCAGGATGTTGTATTTCATGCCGTAGTCGAAGGCGACAATCGGAATGTCCGCTGCGGGCAGCGGCTTGCGGACGTTGCGCGCGTCGGCCATTTTCAAGCCACGCACCAAATCGAACGCCGCACTCTGCTCATCTTTTTCATCCCACTTGAACGCTTCCTTGTGCGTGACTTCTTTGACGTAATCCACACCGGCAAAAACAAATTTCTTCGCGCGCTTCACGGCCTCGGCGTCGGAAATTTCTTCGGTGGAAATAAATCCATTCAACGCGCCGCGCACGCGTAATTTTTTGGTGAGCGCTCGCGTGTCAATTCCTTGAATTCCCGGAATGCCATTTTTCTCCAGATAATCCGCGAGCGACCAGTCCGCGCGCCAGTTGCTGACGACGGGCGAAAGTTCGCGGATGACGAAGCCCGCCGCGTGCGGTCGCCACGATTCGATGTCCTGCGCGTTGACGCCGTAATTGCCGATGAGCGGATA
>CAILDU010000003.1 GCA_903833055.1 uncultured Verrucomicrobia subdivision 3 bacterium
AGGCCGACGCCAAAAATTCGGACGAGCATCAAGGCTCCGCGTTCGGGCGTGTCCATGGGCGTCAGAGGTTGTCCGGCAACGGCGGCTTGAGCGACGGGTCTTGCGGGGTCGCGCCGACATCACCGAGATACTGCGTCTCGCGGATGAATTTCAATTCTGCCGCGCGTCCGTCCGTGCCGTCAGCGGAAATTGCAACTGCGGGCAAATCATATTTTCCATCCGGCAACGAGAAGCGGAAACTGAACGTGCCGTCGGAACGCAATTTAATTTCGTGACCGCCGAGCGTGACTTTCGCGTCGGGTTCGGTCGCACCGTAAATAATTAATTCCGCATTTACGTTGAACCAAAAACCTTTGGATTTATCCGCGCGCGCGCCGCCGAAAGGACTTGTGGGACTGGAGGCAATTCCCGGACTGGACATGCCGAAGGCCGTCACCGGCGAAGTCGTATCGCCCGCGTGCGCGAGGCGGCGGCGAATGAGTTCGGTGATTTCGAGCGAGCCCATCCAAACGCGGCGCGTCTCGTCAATGCTGATGATTTTGGCGAGCGCCTTTTCCTGCTCCGGCGTCCAGTGCCGCGCGGGACCAGGCGAAGTCAGCGGCGAATTAAACGAATGCGCGTAACGCGGCAAATCAGGATGTCCGGCGCGACGCAATTCTTCGATGGCCTGCGCGAGCGGAACATTGTCACGCACGGCGTCTTCAATAATTTGCATCAAACGCGCGAACGGAAATTCAAATGGAATCGTGGCGAACTCCGTCGCATCTTCTTTCGAAGCAGCGTCGGGCGGCGTGACCGTGCCGCTGGAAATGGCGACGCGCAACCATTTGCCGAGCGCAGAATAGTAACCGAGTTCAGCCGTGTAGGAATTTCCCGCGCGCTCGACGTGCGCGAACCAATGGCGCGATTCGGGGTGAACGTGAATTTCGTAAGCGGGATGACCTTCAATTTTGCCGGTGAAAATGCGGAGGATGAGATGACCGTCGGTGGACTCGGTGTTCAGCGTGTGCTGCTGTTCACGCGTCAAATCCCAATGCGCGTAAAGCCAGTGCGGATCGCGCGCGGTCAGAAATAATTTTTTGGTGCCGTAACTTTCCGGCAGTTCCCCGCCGGAAAAACCTTGCGCGGGCGGATGGGCGCCAAGCGAAAATTTTTCGCCGGGGCCGCTGGCGTGCGAACTCGCCGGCTCGTCGCCTTCGAGCAAAATGGGCGGGACATCGAGCAGCTCTTCTTTTTTGTCGCGCGTGTAACTGCGGCGCACAACGGTCGGCGCTTCGACTTCGACTTTTGACGCGGCGGATTTTTTGGACGCACTCTTGGACTTAAGTAATTTTTTTACGGAGTCCACGGCGGCGTCAAGCAGCGGCTTGCGCGGCACGCGTTTGGGTTTTTCCGCAGCGGCTGATTCGATATCAGCTTTGCTGGCGCGGCGGCTTTTGGGGGCGCTGGTTTTTTTGGATTCCGGCATGGACGCTGGTTTTTTTTTCATGACAGCTGTTCCTCTTTTGGCAAAGGGTTTATTGCCGGAGCGAGAGAGTAGGCTGGTCGGAATCTGGACGCAACGATTTTTTCGTTTGTTCACCGGCAAATCTTGGCGCTTGCAGACGGCGGCGATGCGATGGTAGGTTGAGCACGCAAGGTTGCCGCCATGTCGTTCTTCTTCCGAAGCAAAACAGCGCCAGCTCCCACAGTCTTTGTGGTGGATGACGAAGTGCTGCTGCTTGAACTCGCCGAGACCATCCTAACGCCGCTCGGTTGCAAAGTCCGCACGTTCACCGATCCCGAAGTGGCGCTGAAAGAATTTCCCGCTGCCGCGCCCGCCGTGGTGCTGACGGATTATGCGATGGGCCGCATGAGCGGAATGGATTTAATCCGCGAATGCCGTAAGTTGAATCCGTCGCAAAAAACTATTCTCATCAGCGGCACGGTGGATGGCGAAGTTTTTGCCGGTGCACCGGTGAAGCCGGATTTGTTCGTCGCGAAACCTTACGACGTGAACAAGCTCGTGGAAACCGTTCGTAAGATGATGAAGCCTTGAGGCGCGCGAACGTCGGACGGAAATTTTCTTTCCAACATTTCCTTTCCAATTCTCCGCGCGACTGGCAACTTTTTCACCATGAGTATTAAAAAGAAAATTCTTCTCGGTCTTGGCATCGGCGTGGTTCTGGTCGTCATCATCGGCGTGCTCGTCGTTGGCTTTTTTCTCGGCGACGTCATCAAGCTCGGCATGGAAACTGTCGGCCCGAAAGTGACGCAGACCACGCTCACCGTCAGCTCCGTGCACGTTGGCATTCTCACCGGCTCCGGCGGCGTCACCGACCTCGTGCTCGGCAACCCGGATGAATACAAGGCCAAAGCACCGAACGCCATCAGCGTCGGCAAAGCCTACGCCCGCGTCGCGCCGTTCTCGGTGTTGTCGGATAAAATCGTTATCAAGTCCGTCGAAGTGCGCTCGCCGGAAATCACCTTTGAAGGAAATCCGCTGGGCGCGAATAACCTGACCAAAATCATGGACAACGTGAACACCTTCATCGGCGGCTCCACGCCGAAGACCGCCGAAACGAACGCGCCCGCGCAACCCGGCTCGCCGAAGCCCGCGAAGAAACTTGAAGTGGACGACTTCCTCATCACCGGCGCAACGGTGCATTTCAACGGCGCGACCCTGCCCTTGCCGGACATTCATTTTAGCAACCTTGGCACGGGGCCGGACGGCATCACGGCGGGCGACCTCGTGAAAAGAGTTCTCGGCGAAATCACCACCGCCACCGTCAAAGCCGTCATCGCCGACGCTGGCAACGCGGGCAAGGCGCTCGGTGGCGAAGCCAGCAAACTCGGCAAGAGCCTCGGCAGTTTGTTCAAGAAATAATTCCGCCGGAAAATTTTTCCCGCCGCGCTGTGCGATTTATATTGCCAGCGCGGCGGTTTGCTTTTAGTGTCGCAAGAACAAGCCTGCGGAAAATTTTTTATGTATTTCGGCGTTGATTATTATCCGGAACAATGGGTCTTCCCCTTTGGTGGCACCGCTGAAAATCCCGAGGCGCAGTGGGAACGCGACGCCGAACTCATGGCCGCTGCCGGCTTCAACATCGTCCGCATCGGCGAATTTTCGTGGGGTCTTTGCGAAACCGAGGAGGGCAAATTTAATTTCGACTGGCTCAAGCGCGTGATGGATGTGCTGGGCAAACATGGCATCCAAGTCATTCTCGGCACGCCCACCGCCGCGCCGCCCGCGTGGCTCGCGCACGCGCATCCGGAAATTTTGCCCGTGGACGAATCCGGTCGCGTCAAACACGCCGGCACGCGCCGCGCCGTCTGCATCAACAGCGAAATTTATTGGAACTATTCCAAGCGCATCGTCGAAGAAATGGCACGCGCGCTCGGCCAGCATCCGCAACTCGTCGCCTGGCAAATTGACAATAGTCTCGGCGGCCATTTCACCGAAGCGAGTTTCAACGAAGACACGCGCCGCGACTGGCATTTGTGGCTCGAAGCGAAATACGAAACCATCGAGAAACTGAACGAACTGCTCGGCTTGCGTCATTGGGGACAAATTGTTTCCGCATGGGATCAAGTGCCGATGCCGATGAACGCGCCAACCATTCATAATCCCGCGCTCGTTCTCAACTGGCACCGTTTTTGCAGCGACACGATTGTGCAGTTCGTGAAAATGCAGGCCGATGTGCTGCGCGAAATTACACCTGAACGTCCGGTGACAACCAATCTCCGCGCGTTGCGCCATCGCTTCGATCATTTTGATCTCGCGGCGGAATTAGATTTTGTTTCCATCGAAAGCACGGCGGCCATCAAGGCCAAGCCGTCGGAAATCGCCTGTGAAATTGATATGCTCCGCTCGCTCAAAAAAACCGGTATCCGCACGCCCGACGGCGACAGCGGCTTCTGGGTGATGGAGCAAAAAGCGGGCAACGTAAGTTGGCAGGATGTAAATTCCCTCGTGCGCCCCGGCGTGTTGCGGATGTTCACTTATCAATTAATTTCGCGCGGAGCGGATGCGATTTTATTTTTCCGCTGGCGTCAGCCGCGCACCGGCACGGAAAAATTTCACGGCGCCGTTTTGCCGCACAACCTCGAACACGGCAGCCGCCGCGTGTTCGATGAAATCGCGCATCTCGGCGAGGAACTCAAGGTGCTCGCGCCCGCGCTCAAGGACACGAAAGTTTCCGCCGAGGTCTGCATTCTTTACTCGCACGACAACGAATGGGTTCTCTCGCAGCCCAACCAGCCGAGCAAACATTTCAACCTGCGCGAACACATTCAGCTCATTTACAATTCGCTTCACGAAAGAAATATTCTCGTGGACTTCGCGCGGCCCAACGAGGATTTATCGAAATATAAAATTGTTTTCGCGCCGTCGTTGCATCTGCTTTCCGGCGGCGAGGCCGACCGGATGAAACTGTTTGTCCAGAACGGCGGCACACTCATCAGCACGTTCAACACGGGCTTGGTGAATGAAAACAACATCGCGCCGGACGATGGTTATCCGCATGACCTGACAGATTTGTTCGGCCTCGAAGTGCACGAATTCGACATGCTCCAGCCCGCCGAAGATAATTTACTCACGTTCAAAGGCGCGTTTCAAACGAGCCACATGCATCCGGCACGCGTCTGGTGCGACCTCATCGAGCCGAAGGGTTGCCAGATTCTCGCGACGTTCGGCAAAGATTTTTACGCCGGCAAGCCAGCCATCACGATGAATACTTTTGGTCTCGGCAAGGCGATTTACATCGGCACGCAAAGTCACCAGCATTTTTATCACGACCTCGTCGCATGGCTGCGGCAGATGAGCGGCATGCATCCGCTCTTGAAAGTGCCGGAGAACATTGAAGTCTCGATGCGCCAAAAAGAAGGCTCGCGCGTTTACTTTCTGCTCAACCATCAGAATTCGCAGGTGCGCGTCCAGTTCTACAAGCCGATGCACGATTTTCTTACGGGACAAAATATCATCGGCAATTATGATTTGCCGCCGCACGGCGTTCTGGTCATTGATGAACATCCGGATGTGGCCAAGACGGCCAGTTGAAAATGGATTTGAAACTGGCTTGCCGATTCGAATCTAAAAAGGGAGTTTGATTTACGCCCGCCTACGTTTCACTTTTTCACTTTCGGGTGCACGACTAACAAATTCTCGGCAACTGTTCGCCGCTGGGCATATCGAGAATACGGCTGACGCCCAAAGTGCTTTTCACCGTCACGAGCGGAGCAGCTTTTTCGACTAGGCGGCCAATGACTACGGCATTCTCGCTCACTTCATGGCGGCGGAGAATTGCCAAGGCTGACTCAACTTCTTGCGCGGGCACGAACGCCACAAACCGTCCCTCGTTCGCGACGTGAAGAACATCCAATCCCAGAATTTCGCACGCGGCGCTGACATCTGCCCGCACCGGCACGGCGTTTTGTTCAATGGCAATTTTCACACCTGCCGCCTCGGCGATTTCGTTCAACGCGCTCGCCAGCCCGCCGCGCGTCAAATCGCGGAGACAATGAATTTCGACTCCGGCTTTAATCAATTCTAAAACCGGTTCATGCACCGCCGCAGAATCACTTTCAATCTGGCTTTCAAATTCCAAACCTTCGCGCACGGCCATGATGGCCATGCCATGCCGTCCGAGATCACCGCTCACAATCACCGCGTCGCCCGGCTGCACATTTTGTGGCGCGATGTTGAGCGAGTGTGCCAGCACGCCGAGGCCGGTCGTGTTGATGAACAATCCGTCGCCCTTACCTTTGTCCACGACCTTCGTGTCGCCGGTGATGATTTGCACGCCACATTTTTTTGCCGCATCACGCATCGAACACACCACGCGCCATAGTGTTTCCATTGGCAAACCTTCCTCAATGATAAATGCGCTCGACAAATACAGCGGTCGCGCACCGCTCATGGCCAGATCATTCACCGTGCCATGAACGGCCATCGAACCGATGTCGCCGCCGGGGAAAAAAATTGGTCGCACGACGTAGGAATCGGTCGTCATTGCAAGGCGTCCGAGCGGAACGTTAAATTGCGCCGAGTCGTGGCGCGTATCGAGCAACGGATTGCTGAAGGCCTTGCCAAACACATCTTCCAGCAACCGATGCATCAGTCGGCCGCCACCGCCGTGCGCCATGAGGACGTGCGGGTATTGCGAGATGGGCAGCGGACAGGTTGCGCTGAAATTTGGCGAGCTCATGACGCCACCACCATTTCTTTCGCGCCTTGCCGACGGTAGCGGTAATAGGCGGCGCATGCGCCTTCGCTGGAAACCATCGTCGCCCCGAACGGATGTTCCGGCGTGCAGCGCGTGCCGAACACCGGACATTCGTGCGGCTTTTTCAGTCCCTGCAAAATCAAACCGGCCACGCACTCGGCGGGTTCGTCCACGCAACGATCAGTCAGCTTAAATTTTTTGGCGGCGTCAAACGCGCTGTAAGCTTCGTTCAAGCCGAGGCCGCTTTGGGGAATTTCACCGATGCCCCGCCACTTGCGCGGCACAACTTGAAAAACTTTTTTTACCAAATCCTGCGCCGACTGATTGCCAGCGCGGCTGACGGCGCGGACGTATTGATTCTCCACTTCCGCCCGACCGGATTCCAGTTGCTGCACGGTGAGCAGGATGCCATGCAAAACATCCAGCGGCTCAAAACCGGTCACGACAATCGGCACGCGATATTTTTTCGCCAGCGGAAAATATTCTTCGTAGCCCATCACCGCGCAAACGTGGCCGGCGGCGAGAAACGCTTGCACCTGACAGTTGGGTGAGGACATCAACGCTTCAATCGCCGGCGGCACGAGCACGTGCGAAATGAGCATCGAGAAATTCTTCAATCCTTTTTGCGCCGCCTGATAAATTGCCATCGCCGTTGCCGGTGCCGTGGTTTCAAAGCCCACGCCGAAGAACACCACTTCCTTCGCTGGATTTTGTTCCGCGATTTTTACGGCATCCAAAGGCGAATAAATAATCCGCACGTCACCGCCTTGCGCTTTGACCGAAAGCAAATCCGTCGTGCTCCCAGGCACACGCAACATGTCGCCAAACGAGGTGAAGATGACTCCTGGTCGCGCCGCGATTTCGAGCGCTTGATCAATAACTTCCAGCGGCGTCACGCACACCGGACAGCCCGGCCCGTGAATCAGTTCGATCTGTTTGGGCAGCAATTCATCAATGCCATACTTCACGATGGCGTGAGTCTGACCGCCACAAACCTCCATGATTTTCCACGGTTTCGTGGTGATACGATGGATTTCCTGCGCAAACTTTTGCGCCAACTCGGCGTCACGATATTCGTCGAGAAATTTCATGGTGCTGGCTCCTTCAATTCGTCGAGTTCGCCAATTTGCTTCAGGTATTGGAAAACTTTTTGCGCTTCGTCCTCATCTACTTTGCTCAAGGCAAAACCGACATGAACAATGACGTAATCGCCGATATTCACTTCCGGCACATAGGCGAGGCTGGCCTGCTTCACGACCCCTGAAAAATCAATTCGCCCCATGCGCGTCAACGGATCGTCACCGCTGATGCTCACAACTTTTCCGGGAATGGCTAAACACATAATTTATTTAAGGGTTAAACCGTTTCGCGCCGCATAGATTTGTCCCAAAGCAATGCCGCCATCGTTGGTCGGCACGCGCTGCTGCCAATACGGCTGGAAATTTTCCGCGCGCAACCGCGTCACGATGCGTTCGAGCAAATAACGATTTTGGAAACAACCGCCGCTCAAAACCACGCGCGGTTCGCCGAACTGCCGCGCGACGACCACCACCGCTTCCGTCAGCGCGTTGTGAAATTTGGCGGAAATGTTCGCCACTGAAATACCGTTGTTCACATCCGCCAGAATTTCATGAATCATTCGCGACCAATCTAGCACGAGCGACGGCGGGCGGCTGACGAGCGGCAGATCGTAACGCTCGTCGGCCTCAACTTCGCCAACAGCAAATTCCAAATCCATGGCTGGCTGACCTTCAAATCCCATCCGATGGCGCAGGTTGACCAGTGAGGCCACCGCGTCAAATAAGCGTCCCACGCTCGAGGTCGGCGGCGAATTCAACCGGCGTTGCAAAATTCCTTTCAACGCGACCATTTCAATCGGCGGCATTTCTCGGAGTGGCGGCAGATGGCCCATTTCAAACGTCGCCTCGCCATATAATTCATAAAGCAGCCCCAGCGCAGCGCGACGCGGTTCTTTGACCGCCTTGTCGCCGCCCGGCAAACGGAATGGGCGCAGATGTGCGACCCGCTTAACTTTATCTTTGCCAATGCGAAAAAATTCACCGCCCCAAATCGTGCCGTCGGGTCCGTAGCCGGTTCCGTCCCACGCCACGCCGAGCGCGGGCAGTTCAACTTCATTTTCCGTAACACACGAAAGCACGTGCGCGACATGGTGCTGCACGCCAATTATTTTTTTATCACGCTCCTGCGCAAATTTGGTGGAGAGATAATCCGGATGCAAATCCGCCGCAATTCGCACGGGCTCCACGCCGTAGAGTTTTGGCAAATCGGCGCAAGCCCGCCGGAAAGCTGCGTTGGCTTGCTCGGTTTCCAAATCGCCGAGGTGCTGGCTGATGAAAACATTTTCGCCGACGGCCAACGCCACTGAATTTTTTAAGTGTGCCCCAACGGCCAAAATAATTTCCGATTTCCGATTTCCGATTTGCGATTTGAGAGTGACCGGCAACGGCGCATAGCCGCGTGCGCGGCGCAAAATCATTTCGTGATTCAAAACCACCTGAGCAATCGAATCGTCTTCGGGGCGGACAATCGGACGATCGTGAACCAGAAAACAGTCGGCGATGTCCCGCAATCGCACCAGCGCTTCCAACTCATCCGTGCACAACGGCTCATCGCTCAGGTTGCCGCTCGTAGCCACGACAGGAAATTTCAATTCCGCCATCAGCAGATGATACAGCGGATTAGACGGCAGCATCGCTCCGAGGTTGGGGTTGTTGGGAGCAACGGCATTTGCAATTTCCGATTGCTGACTTCCGTATTTTTTCAGCAACACAATCGGCGCTTCTGGTGAAGTTAGTAACCGCTCTTCCAGGATTGAAACGTCGCAAACCCTTTTTACGCTCTGAAGCGATGGGAACATTAGCACCAACGGTTTTTCCTCGCGACTCTTCCGAACACGCAAGCGGCGGACAACATTTTCATTACGCGCGTCCGCCAGCAGATGGAATCCGCCGATACCTTTGACGGCAATAATTTTTCCGCGACGAATGGCGTTGACGGCGGCGAGCAACGCGTCGTTTCCGCCAAAAATAATTTCGCCATCAGCATTCCAAAATTCCAATTGCGGACCGCAAACCGGACACGCATTCGGCTGCGCGTGAAAGCGGCGGTCGCTGGGATTTTCGTATTCAGCCTGACACGCAGGACACATCACGAATTTCTCCATCGAGGTGTTTGCGCGATCGTAAGGCAAAGCGTTGATGAGGCTAAAACGCGGTCCGCAATTCGTGCAGTTCGTGAATGGATACTGGTAACGACGGTTGGCCGGGTCGCCAATCTCGCGCAAACAATCGGGACACGTGGCGATGTCCGGCAATACGAACGCAATTTTTTCACCGCTGATTTCGCTGGGGCGGATTTCAAATTTTTTAAAACCGACTGGTTCATGCCAAGTCGTCTCCACGCTTTGAATAAAACTGCGCGGTGGCTTTTCCGCTTCAAGCCTATGCACAAATTGTTCCAGCGTCGGGCGCGGACTCTCAGCTTCAACGAAAACTCCCTGTGGTGAGTTATTGACCCAGCCGGTCACCGCCAGTTCGTTGGCGAGCCGATGCACAAACGGACGAAATCCCACACCTTGCACTGCGCCGCGCAGGGCAAGTTTCACGCGAACGCGTGGTTGAAGTTTAGTTTGGTTCTTCATTTAGTTTCCGGTCGCCCCAGCGTGCCGACACTGCATTTTCAGCCAGTTTCTACGGTGCAACTTTGCATCTCTTGGTAAAGCACACTCATAAATTGTCATTCGGCGGGAATGATTTGATTTTAGCGCGCATGCGGTTCACGTTGACGGTGCGTCAATGCACGAAGTTTCCATCATGACGGAAGCGCTGCGGATGGCGATGGACGCCGCGAAATCCGCCGGCGCAACGCGCGTGCTAAAATTGCGTCTGCGCATCGGTAGCTTGAGCGGCGTGGTGCCAGAAGCTTTGCGGTTCGCCTTTGACGTGGTGGTTCAAGGCACGATGGCGGAAGGTGCGACGTTGGAAATCGAAACGGTGCGGGCAGCCTGCTGGTGCGCGACCTGTCAGGCGGAGTTTGAATGCGAAAATTTTTTTAACGAATGTCCCCGTTGCCACGATGTAAGCGGCGAGTTGCGGCGCGGGCGGGAAATGGAAATCGCCGACGTGGAGACTTCATAATATGTGTCAAGAATGTGGCTGTGGTAGTGGCGGTGACGACGTGAAAATCGGCGCGCACACGCATGAACATGAACACCATCATCACGACCATGGCCATTCGCATGGCAAGCAAACGCTGAATCTCAACCGGTCGCTGATGGAGAAAAACGCCCTATTGGCCGAGCGGAATCGCGGATTCTTCCGCGCAAAAAAAATGCTCGTGCTTAACGTCGTTTCCTCGCCAGGTTCAGGCAAAACTACGTTCATCCGCGAGACGGCTGCGCGCCTCGGCGCGAGTTTGCGTGTGGGTGTTATCGTGGGCGATTTGGCCACAGACAATGATGCGGCGCGGCTGCGCACGGCTGGAATTCCCGTCATCCAAATTACCACGGGGACGGTTTGTCATCTGGATGCCGACATGGTGGCGAAAGCGGCGGCGCAACTTGATTTGGACGCGCTCGATGTGCTCGTGATTGAGAATGTCGGCAATCTCGTTTGTCCGGCGGATTACGATTTAGGCGAAGATTTGCGCGTGGTGCTGTTGTCCGTAACCGAAGGTGAAGATAAACCCTTAAAATATCCGCCGATGTTTCATTCCGCCAACGTCGCCGTGATTACGAAGTGCGACATGGCAGTTGCCGCCGGTTTCAACCGCGATTTGGCACTCGCTAATCTGAATCGCGTCAGCCATCACGCGCAGATTTTTGAGTTGTCATCAAAAACTGGCGAGGGCATCGAGGCGTGGCTGGATTATTTAATCAAACAGCGCACCGCCGTGAACGACAAATAAATTTTCGCCGGACGAAGTTAATTTATTTTTGCCGTCTGACAGAATTCTTGAATCTTCTCCACGGCCTCGGTAAAACCACGTTGGACGGCGGGGGAAAAGTCTTCGCGGAAACTCAAGTCCACGGCGGGAATCGTGAGCCACCACGCTTCCGGCACATGGCCAAAGACATCGCGGGAGAGCGCCAGCATCGTGCGTGGATCGGCGGCATGCGCCATGAGCTGCGAGGTCTCGTTCGGTTCGAGTTTGCGCCACTGCACCTGATCCGGCGCATCCACGGCGGCATCCACAAAGATAACGGTGTCCGCCCGCGAAATCGGCGCGGCCAGTTCGGGCGTGAGCAGCGGGCAAATGAGCGTGCGCACGCCGGGCAAGAGCAAATTGCCAACCGCCTCAGCCACGCGCGGACCGACGCCATCATCGCCACGCAACGTGTTGCCGTAGCCGATGACGAGCACTTCCGATTTAATTGAAACTTCGCAATCCATAAATTTAAACCGGCAGAGAAACGACCAACCCTCGCTTCCCCGCCGGTGATTTTGTCCAACTCAAACAAAAATCAGCCGCGCGCAACCTCGTTCAGGACCGAGCCGTCCGGCGCGATCAGCTGAACATGCAGCGGCATCTGGCCAACGGCGTGCGTCGAGCAACTCAGGCACGGATCGTAGCAGCGAATGCCGTGCTCGACGCGGTTCAGCATCGGTTCGGGAATTTCATTGCCGCGCACATAATGCCGCGCGATCTGCGCGACGGTTTGATTCATCGCCAAATTATTTTGTCCCGTGGCGACAATGAGATTCACCTTTTGCAACAGGCCGTTGCGATCCACGGTATAATCATGGAAGAGCGTGCCGCGCGGCGCTTCGCTCACGCCCACGCCGCGCAGGCAATTAATGCCGGCGTCGGCGCGAAGATCATCGCTCGACAACTCGGGGTCGTCCATGTAGCGCTCGACGTATTCGATGCCAGCGAGAATTTCGATGAGCCGCGCGTAGTGATACAGAAACGACGAAGTGACCGCGCCGTGTCCGAGCTTTTTGAATTTCTTTAATTCGGCATCCGCCTGTGGCACGCCCATTTGCTGACAGACGTTCAATCGCGCCAGTGGGCCGACGCGATAGATGCCCGCCGGAAATCCGAGCGGTTTGTAGTAAGGCGACTTGAGATACGACGAGCTTTGCACCGATTCGCCGATGTAATCTGCATAGTTCAACGCGTCAATCTGGTCGGCAATGATACTGCCGCTGCTGTCGGAGAACCGGAGCTTGCCGCCATGATGTTCCCAAGTGCCGTCTTCCGCGACGAGTCCCATGAAGAGTGACGGAAAGTTTCCGTAAATTTGAATCTCGCGCTGATGCGTCTCCATGGTTTTCTGCCAGAGATCAAATGCAACCCTGGTGGTGGCGTAAGCTTCCGGCAACCACGCACGGATTTTCGCGCGGCCCTCCGCACTGAGCGCCGAGCGCACACCGCCGGGAACCGCCCACATCGGATGAATTTTTTTGTCGCCTAAAATCTCGATGATTTCCTGACCGAACTGGCGGAGACGGATGCCCGCGCGGGCCAATTCCTTATTCGCCGCAATCAATCCAAAAACATTGCGCTGCGCCGGGGGCGAATCCCAGCCGAGCAGAAAATCCGGCGCGCTCAAATGGAAAAAACTCAACGCGTGCGATTGGATAATCTGGCCGAGGTTCATCAACCGGCGCAATTTGTCAGCGGCGGGTGGAATGCTGACGGCCATCAGCGCGTCGCCCGCTTTGGCCGAGGCCAGCGTGTGACTCACCGGACAAATGCCGCAAATGCGCTGCGTGATGCCGGGCATTTCAGTATAAGGCCGACCTTCGCAAAATTTTTCAAAGCCGCGAAACTCGACGACGTGAAACTCCGCGTCGGCAACATTGCCGGCATCGTCCATGTAAATGCTGATCTTGGCGTGACCTTCAATGCGAGTCACCGGATCAATGATAATGCGTTTTGACATAACAAATTTTCAGCCGAATTTTATTTGTTCACCTTCTTGTTTGGGTGCGGTCCCAGCCAGCAGTTGTGCGACCAAGTCTTTGATGCGCGCGGCGGGTGGCGGGCAGCCGGGTAAAAAATATTCGACAAAAACCATTTCGTGAACGGGCCGCACACGTGTAAGAAGTTGCGGCACGATGCCATCGGCTTTGGGCACGGCGGGATTATTTTGCGCGCTATCAATGTAAGCGCGTTGCAAAACATTGTCCGCGTTATCA
>CAILDU010000004.1 GCA_903833055.1 uncultured Verrucomicrobia subdivision 3 bacterium
CGCCTTCACGCGCTGCAAATTCACATGGAATTTGCGCTTGGTGATCGCGGTGATGTGCGTGCCGATGCCGCCGGTTTTCTTGGCTTTACCGGAGCGCCAAATGATGCTGCCCTTCATCGGGCGTTTGCCGGTCAATTCACAAATGCGTGCCATAAATTTTTCTTTCGAGATTTCTTGTTTCGAGCCGCGAACAGTAGCAAATGCGCGCGGAACAGCAAGTTTTATTTTGCGGCGCAAAGGTTCATTGCTTGAGCAGCGGCAACTGGTTCGCGCCCACCGGCCAAAGAAAATTCGTGCTCCAAAAAATCGTCTTGGTGAAATCGCCGTGAACTTGCGGCTCGCGCTGGCCGGACAAGCGGGACAACGCATTGTCCACGCGGACGGGCGCGCTCGCTTCGATGTTGCAGCCGCGAAAATGCGTCTGGTCGCGCAAATCCGGCGGCACGTCCGGCAGCGCGCGCGTGATGTTTTCCCACGAACCGAGCGTGCGGTCGGAAATGGTGTTGGGCTTGGCGAGAATGTCGTCCACCCAATTCAGCAGCGAGCCGCGCGAAATCAGGTCGCGCAAAAACACGACGCGCAAACCGGCGAGCGGATACTCGTCGCGCTCGCGTTCGCGGTGCAGCGAGAGGCTGTAAAATTGCGCGTTGGTGTGAACGGTCAAATACGGAAACAAGGCGGTCTTGAAATCCTCGATGGAGCACGCCGCGCCGAGATAGCCGATACGTTCGGTCTGGATGTCCGGCTGGTTACGAAATAATTCGTTCAGCACAATCGTGCCCATGCTGTGGCCGTAAAATTCAAACGCGTAGTTCGTGGACCATTCGGCAACTTTCGCGCCAAAGAAATCCATCGCGCCGCCTTGCGCGTTGGTTTTGGAAAGCGCGTCGTCATCGGCCACGGGATTCAGCCAGCGATGAACCGTCTTCAATTCATTTGAGCGAACCATATTTGGCTGCTCCAAAGTTTTTACCATCTTGCTGATTTCGTAGCTCGCCGTCGGCTCGAACATCGTGCGCGTGCGGCGCAACATGATGTCCCACGCTTCCGAACCCATGCCGTCGAGCAACGGCAGCGAGACAATTTTCGTCGGCAGCGTGACGACGTATTCCGTGAGATGAATGCCGCGATTCACGACGCTGCGCGCGTGGCCTTCTTTTTTCGGCGGATGATACGTGTCGGGCAATTCCTCATGAATGAGACTCTCAAAATTTTCCCAGCGCGCCGTGCGCGAGTCGCCGGTGATTTTTGCCAGTTCAGAATCGCTGCGTAATTCCGTCGTGAACGCATCGCTGTAAAACCGGCCAAATAAAGTCACCGGCAGCCTCGCAATTCCGCGCGCCAGATCGGAAGCGAACACCAGCGGCAACGTGGGAATGCCAACGTAAAGCGGTTTTTTTTCGCCTTGCCGGATGTAGAGCAAATGTTCGCCGTAAGCGCTGAACGGCCCGGAATTCCACACCACAAAAATCGGATAACAATTGCTCGCCGCGAGCGCGCCCATCAAATTTTTGTCCAGCAGCCGCTTCATGCTGGCCGCGTAAGGATTCATGCCACCGTGAACGAACACCACCACGCGCGGCGGCAAAATTGAATTGGTCGTGGCCGCGCTCGTTTTCCATGCCGCCAGTCCCGCGCCGATTTGTTCAAGCGAATTGCTGACGGAAAACCGGGGGATTTTTTCCGCCCACTTCCATTCCACCGCCGGGTCGAGGCACACACCCGCGCTGTTAATCATGAACACGTGCTGCCGCGCGAACGTCGCGTGGTCGGCAATCTCATTGGTCGTTTGATTGCTGGCGCGCGCCAGTAATCCAACCAATAAAACCGCTGCGAAAATTAATTTTAATTTCATGCCGCGCCTGATTTTTGAATCCGCAAAAAGATTCGCTTTTTGCCGTTCACAAAACAATCAATTGTTCCGGTAAATTTAATTTTCTGTGCGCCTTCGCCGCCGCCTGATAATTTGTCCGCCGAATTTTATGGCTACCTTAAAACCTTTTGCCGCCCTGCGACCGCAACCCGAACTCGCCGCCCAAATCTGCGAACTGCCCTACGACGTGATGTCGTCCGATGAGGCGCGCGAAATGGCCGCCGGCAAACCGTTGAGTTTTTTGCACGTCAGCAAACCGGAAATTGATTTGCCCGTCGGCACGGATATTTATTCGCCGGAAGTTTACGCGAAGGGCGCGGAAAATTTTGCCAAGCTCATTTCGCAGGGCGCGCTCAAACAAGATTCGCAGCCAAGTTTTTATTTGTATCGGCAAGTCATGGGCAAACACGCGCAAGTCGGCCTCGTCGCCGCTGCGAGCTGCGAAGAGTATTTGGCGAACATCATCAAGAAGCACGAGTTCACGCGCCCGGACAAAGAAGACGATCGCGTCCGCCACATCGAAGCGCTCAACTCGCAAACCGGTCCGGTTTTTCTGACGTATCGCGCGAAGGAAAATTTTGATGCGTTCGTCGCCAAGAAAATTTCCGAAACGCCCGCTATGGATTTTACCGGCGCGGATGGCGTGCGCCACACGTCATGGACCATTTCTAACGCAGACGAAATCGCCTTTGTTGAAGCGCAGTTCGCGCAGATTCCGTTTCTTTACATCGCGGACGGACATCATCGCAGCGCGGCGGCGGGACGCGTTTTCAAATCGCGCAACGGCGCGGGTCACAGCGGCCAATTTCTCGCCGTGATTTTTCCGCACAACCAGATGCAGATTTTGCCTTACAACCGCGTGCTGAAAGATCTGAACGGCCTCACGCCCGGCGAACTGATTTTGAAATTGGAAAAAATTTTTGAAACCATCCGCGCCGGTGAAGCAACGCCAAAAGGGAAGCACGAGCTTGGATTGTTTCTCGAAGGCAAATGGCATCGCCTCACGTTCAAACGTGAATTCACGATGATTGCCGACCCGATTGAAAAGCTCGACGTGACGTTGCTGCAAAAAAATGTGCTCGCGCCGATTTTTGGCATTGATGATCCGCGCACGAGCAAAAAAATAAATTTTGTCGGCGGCATTCGCGGCACGGCAGAACTGGAAAAGCTTGTGACGAGCGGCGAATACGCGTGTGCGTTCTCGATGTTCCCGACGAGCATCGAAGATTTGATGCAGATCGCCGACGCCGGCGGCATCATGCCGCCCAAGAGCACGTGGTTCGAGCCAAAACTCCGCGACGCGATGTTTTGCCACATGATTTCCTAGTTTTTGGTTTTTAGTTTTGAATTTTTAGTTAGGCTCAAAAGCGCGCCGGTTTTGGATACAACTAAAAACTGAAAATTTAGAATTAAAAACTCAATGTCCTCCGCCCGCCTGCAACGCAGTTTGCGCGCCACGTTCCTCGGCCTCGCCGCAAACGTCGCGCTGACCATCGCGAAATTTCTCGCGGGCATCTTCGGTCATTCGCAGGCGCTCATCGCGGACGCGGTTGAATCGCTCGCGGACATTTTTAGTTCCATCATCGTCTGGCGCGGACTCGTCGTCGCCGAAACACCGCCGGATGAAGATCATCCCTACGGCCATGGCAAGGCCGAACCGCTTTCCGCTGCGATTGTTTCCGTGATGCTTTTGCTCGCCGCCGCGTGGATCGCGTTCAACGCCCTGCACGCCCTCAACGAACCGCGGGTCGCGCCGTCGCCGTGGACGCTGATTATTTTAATTGTCATCATTGTCGTAAAAGAAACTTTGTTCCGTTTCGTCCTGCACGAATCCGAAACCGTGGAAAGTTCCGCCGTCGAAACGGACGCGTGGCATCATCGCAGCGACGCCATCACTTCCGCCGCCGCCTTTCTCGGCATCAGCATTTCGCTCATTGGTGGCAAAGGTTATGAAGCAGCAGACAATTGGGCTGCCGTCGCCGCTGCTGCCGTCATCGCCTTTAACGGCTGGCGGTTGCTGCGTCCAGCGTTCAACGAACTGATGGACCGCTCGCCCGATCGTGAACTCATCGAGAAAATTCGCGCCATCGCTGCGACGATTCCCGGTGTGGACAAAGTTGAAAAATGTTTCGTCCGCAAGATGGGTTATCAATTTTTTGTGGATATGCACGTCGAAGTTGACCCGCACATGACCGTGGAAAATTCCCACCGCATCGGCCACGAAGTGAAAAATAAAGTGCGCGCCGAAACGCCGTCCGTGCGCGATGTGCTCATCCACATCGAGCCACGCAAAGCCGCAAAATAAATTTTCGTGAACGCTGAAACGCATTTCAAAGGCTGGGCAAAACCGGGAATTATTCCGCCGGGTATCGCGACAGGCGTAACGGTCGAAGCGCACGAAACATTCGACGCCATCAGCGGACATTTTCGATTATTCCAACTGCGCGACGGCCACCGTTTTTCCACCGACGATATTTTGACCGCTTGGTATGGCACGACGTGGTGTCCGACCGCGCGCACTGCGCTCGACCTCGGCAGCGGCATCGGAACCGTCGGCATGATTTGCGCGTGGCGCTTGCCCGGCGCAAAGTTCGTCACCGTTGAAGCTCAAAGTGAAAGCATCGCACTCGCCAAAAAATCCGCGCGTTACAATGGAATTGAAAGTCGCTACGAAATCCGCGAAGGCGATTTTCGCGCGCCAGAAATTCTCCGTGCCGACGAGAAATTTAATCTCATCACCGGCAGCCCGCCATATTTTCCTCTCGGCGACGGCGTTCAAAGTGAACATCCGCAAAAGCTCGCCTGCCGCTTTGAATTGCGCGGAAACATTGATGATTATTGCGTGACAGCCGCCAAACATCTCGCGTCCGGTGGCTTTTTTGCGTGCGTGTTTCCACACGAACCCGCGCAGCTCGCGCGCGTGGAAGTCGCCGCAAAAAAATCTAATCTAGTCATCGTCCGCAAACGTCCGGTGGTTTTCCGCGAAGGCGATCCGGCGCTCATCGCGTTATTCGGAATGATGCGCGCCGAAGATTTACCAGAATGGTTTCGCGGCCAGACGTGGACGGAACCTGATTTGATTATCCGCACGCGCGACGGAAAAATTCATCCCGAATATTCCGCCGTAAAGCTGGCCATCGGCTTTCCGCCTTAAACATCATTCCTGCGCCGCGACCGTCGGCGCAACCGGCTCCAGCGTCATCGGATTGTCGTGGCTCAAAAATCCTTCGCACACACGCCAAAAATCTGCCGTCGTTTCCACGCGCCGGATGTCGTGCAGAAAATTTCCACCCAAACCTTCGCCGATGAAGTTCGTGAACTTTTTCATCCGCTGCACCTGCGCCGACTCGCGCACGCCCGGCGTGATTTCGTTGTCCCACAACTCGTGGACGTAATTCAAAACGTCACGTCCCGTCGGCAATTTAATTTTTTCACCCCGCAACTGCGCGCGGATTTGGTCGAACAACCACGGATTGCGAATCGCGCCGCGACCAATCATCAAGCCGCAAACGCCAGTTTCCGCGAGCAAAGTTTGCGCCTGCGCCGCGCTGAAAACATTGCCGTTCGCGAGCACCGGACATTTCAGTTCGCGCGCCGCTTGCGCAATCAAATCGTAGCGCACGCCGGGGCGATACATTTGTTTGACCGTTCGCGCGTGAACGGTGAGCAGGTCAATTTTGTGTTTCGCAAAAATCGGCAGCAGCGAATCAAATTCTTCCGGCGATTCAAAACCAATTCGCGTTTTCACCGTGAATGGAATCGTCACCGCATCGCGCAACGCGCCAAGAATCGCGTCAATGCGCGCCGGTTCGCGCAGCAATCCGCCGCCCGCGCATTTGCGATACACAATCGGCGCGGGACAACCGAGGTTCAGGTCAATTGCGGCGACGGGAAATTGTTGCAGCAACTTTGCGTTACGGACGAGCGCAGGAATGTCGTTGCCGATCATCTGCGCGACGACGGGTTTGCCGGTGGGATTTTTGGTGATGGAATCGAGAATCCATTTCTCCGGCCGCGAGTCACCGTGGACGCGAAAATATTCCGTCCAATAAATGTCCGACCCACCGTAACGGTCAATGACACGCATGAATTGCAGCGTCGTCACATCCTGCATCGGCGCGAGCGCGGTGAGTGGCGAGTTGCCGCGCAGCAATTGGGAAAATGTTTCGGACGGCGTCATGACGACAGCCAAAAAAAATTACATCTGCTCAACGGTTTCGATGCCGAGCGTTTCCAAACCTTGCTTCAAAACGCGCGCGGTCAAATCGCACAACGCGAGGCGTGAATTTTTTGTCGCCTCGTCTTCGGCCTTGAGCACTGGACAATTTTCGTAGAACGATGTGAACTTACCGGCGAGTTCAAAAAGATAATTGCACAAGTAATTCGGGCGCAATTCCTCAGCGACGGCTTCCAGCGTGATTCCGAAATTGAGCAAATGATTCGCCAGCGTGATTTCTTCCGGCGCGACTAGGGCAAGTGACGAGTGGCGAGTTACGAGTGATGAGCAAGCTTCGCTCTTACGAAAAATACTTTTGATGCGCGCATACGCATACAGCAGATACGGCGCGGTGTTGCCTTGCAGCGCGAGCATTTTGTCCCAGCTAAAAATGTAGTCGCTCTGCCGGTTCGGCAGCAGGTCGGCGTATTTCACCGCACCGATGCCGATGACGCGCGCAATTTCTTTACGTTGTTCTTCCGGCAGTTCCGCGCTCTTTTCGCAAACGGTTTTGTAAGCGCGCTCAACTGCTTCATCGAGCAATTCACCAAGTTTCACCGTATCGCCGGAGCGCGTCTTGAACGGCTTGCCGTCGTCACCCATGATTTTTCCAAAGCCGACGTGAACGAGCTTCGTGGTTTTCGCCGCATCCGGTTTCCAGCGGCCAAAAATCAGAAACAATTTTTTGAAATGGCCGGATTGCCGGTCGTCCACGACGTAAATAATTTCCTGCGGCGACCACGTTTTGAGCCGGTAATCAATCGTCGCCAGATCGGTGGTGGTGTAATTAAAACCACCGTCGCTCTTGCGGACGAGCGCGGGATCGGCAATCCATTCGCCATCGCGATTGACGAGAAACGAATCTTCCTTCGGCGGCACTGAGCCATCGCTGAACACGCCGACTGCGCCTTCACTTTCGCGCGCGATTTTTTTCGCCAGCAAATCGTTCACGACTTCGCCGAGCCACGGATTGTAAAAACTTTCGCCGAGCGCGTGATCAAATTTTACGCCGAGCCGCGAATAAATTTCGTCGAATTGTTTTTGCGAGAGCAAAATCATTTCTTTCCAGATGGAAATATTTTCGGCATCGCCCGCTTGAAGTTTCACCAGCTCGGACTTGGCTTCTTCGAGCCGCGCCGGATTTGCGTCGCACTCGGTATTGATAACTTTGTAAAGCCGTTCGAGTTCGGCAATCGCGTCGCGGTCGAGTTCGGCGCGATTCAAAATTTGTTTCCAGCCGAGCAATAATTTGCCGAACTGCGTGCCCCAATCGCCGATATGATTGTCGGAAATAACTTTGTGTCCGAGCAATCGCAACGCGCGTTGCAGCGCATCACCAATGCCAGTCGAACGGATGTGGCCGACGTGCATCGGCTTGGCGACGTTCGGCGAACTGAAATCAATGACAATGGTTTTCGGCGCGGCGGCTTTCGCAAAAAATAAATGTTCGCCGCGCGCGGCGGCTTGCAGCGATTCGACGAGAATGGAATTTTTCAGCCGGAAATTCAGAAAGCCTGCGCCCGCAATTTCAACTTTTTCACAAACGGCGGCGAGGTCGAGCTTTGCTACAACATCGGTCGCAAGCTGGCGTGGATTCAACTTGCGCGTCTTGGCGAGCGACATGAGCGCGTTGCTTTGGTAATCGCCAAATTTCGGATCGCACGGGCGGACTAAAACGGCGGAGACATCAGCATCCGGCAACACGGCGCGGACGGCAGACTGCAAAGCGGATTCTATTTTTGTGTGTGGCAGCACGACGGAAATTTAACCGCGAAATACACGAAATACACGAAAGAAACTAAAGCGGACGCCGGAAATTTTTCGCGTGGTTCGCGTATTTCGCGGTTGGAAAATTAAATTACTTTTTTCCGTGTTCGCGGATGACGGCGAGCATGGCGTCGGCGTCGGAAGATTTTTCGAGCGCTTCGCGGAAATCGGCTTTGTGCAAAAGTTTGGCGATGTTGGCGAGCGTGTGGAGATGTTTCTGAAACTGACCTTGCGGGACGAGAAAGAGCATGACGAGCTTCACCGGCTGATTGTCGAGCGCATCGAAATTGACACCTTTAGGCGAGCGACCGAGTGCGCCGACGACTTCAAAAATCAAATCCGTCGAGGCGTGCGGAATGCCGATGCCAAAGCCAATGCCTGTGGACATTGAGGTTTCGCGCTTTTTGACGGCGGCGGTCACGGCGTCGCGGTCGGCGGCCTGAATCTTGCCCGTGGCAACGAGATTGCCAATGAGTTCGTCAATGGCTTCCCAGCGGTTCGTTGCTTTAAGTTCGGGCACGATTTGTTCGCGTCCCAAGATGTCGGCTAAATCCATAACTACCGTGAGGATGAATCCAAAGGCCGCTTCATTTCAAGTCCGAATTACTGACAAATTTTAGCGCGGTCAGAATAATTGGTGCAGCCACGCGAAAACTTTGCCGGTTTCGTTGCACCACAGACTGAAGATTTTAAAGATTCCCGGCGACCGCGTGAGCAGCGGAACGCCGAACAGCAGCACGCAGACATTGCCAAGAAAAATCACGGAGGCGGAAAATAAATAACCCTGCCCCGTGATGTCCGATTGCCGCGTCTGCAAAACGTGGAACGTAAGCGTGACATGAAACGCATACGCCGCGCCGACACACAAATGAAACCAGACGAGGTAGCTGTGCCAGTTCCAGATGAGATTTCCGAGCGCGAACACGCCGACGACCAGCACGACATACAGCGGAAAAAAGTATGGCGCGAGTGCGATAACGAAATTCGTTTTGGAAATGACGACGTGACCGCCGGACGACGTGACTTTCATTTTTTTGACTTCGCCGCCGAACAGCCATGCCCAAAGTGCGTGGGTCAGTTCGTGGCCGAAGACGTAAATCCACATTGGCTTGGGCAATAAACAAAAAATCACAATCCAGCACGCCGCGCCCGCCAGCAAGGGAATCCACGTCGTGTCCGCGCTACCGCAGGCGTGTAGCACTTTTAATAAAGCCATCGCCGCGCCCGCGCAAATGGGCAGCAGCAAAATCGCAATCAGAAATTTAATCCACTTCGGCACGGCGACAGAATTCAAAATTCGGAATTCAGAAGCCAGATTAAACCGCTAATCGGCGCTGATTGACGCTAATAAAAATGGTGACGTCGATTCTCGCGGTCCTAATTAGCGAAGATTAGCGGTGAAATTTTTCCGTCCCTGCATATAATTTTGCCCATGACAAAAGATGAAGCGTTGCAGATTTTCCGCGATTCGGGTGCGTTGCTCGAAGGCCATTTTGTTTTGCGTAGCGGTTTGCACAGCCGCCAGTTTTTCCAATGCGCGCTGGCGCTCCAGCAAATGCC
>CAILDU010000005.1 GCA_903833055.1 uncultured Verrucomicrobia subdivision 3 bacterium
ACTTCTGCGCCCGCGAGCCACGCGGCGATTCGATAATGAATCCGGCTCTGTGGATGCGTGTTGATGGAAAGTTGATAGCCTTCGCGCCGCAGCGACCAAAGAAACTTCACTGCCTCAAACTTGCCGCACTTCATCAGGTTTTTTTGGAACACGCGGCTGACGTTTGGATTGTGTTCCAGCAAATCTTTCGCGCCCGGCCACATCGCCAGCACATCAATCGTGGCAGCAGGAAAATTCTCGCGCAGTTCGTGGAGCAGCGGCGTGGCAATCAGCGTATCGCCAATGCCAGCAAGGGAAATAACGAGAATTTTCACAGCCGCGAAATTTTTTCCAGCAGCGACGTCGTGGACTTGCCGGGAACGAACGGAACCAAAATTATTTTTCCACCCGCTGATTCGACCGCGCGGCGCTCGTCTTGATTCAAGGTTTCCAACGTGTAATCGCCGCCTTTGACATAAATGTCCGGCTGTGCGGCGGCGAGAAATTTCGTGGCGGTCGTGTCGGTGAAGATGCAGACGCCATCTACGCTTTGCAACGCGGCGAGCACGGACGCGCGATCCGTTTCGGAATTCACCGGGCGACCCGCGCCTTTGAGACCGCGCACCGCCGCGTCGCTATTCACGCCGAGAAGCAGCGCGTCGCCGAAATTGCGGGCATTCTCCAGATAGGTGACGTGGCCGAGGTGCAGCAGATCGAAGCAGCCGTTGGTGACGACAATTTTTTTGCCGCTGGCGCGAAATTGTTTTCGCCACTCCGGCAATTTGTCCCACGCGATGAGTTTGTCGCGGAAATTCATGCCGTCATTTTGCCCGCGCCGGAAAGAATGGCAACGCTTTTGCCGCGCTTACGGATTCGTTCCCGAAGTGCCCAGCGTTTTCAACTGCCGGTCGGTCACAATCCAGACGAAGCCGTTTTGCGCCGCCGCCGCCCGGACGCGCGTCTGAATCGGTTTGCGTTTGGCATACTCAATATCCAGAACCGGCTTGTGCGCGGCGGTCATCGCGGAAAGAAAATCCAAAATATATTTCGTATCGGCGGCTTTCTGGAGCTTGTCGCCATTGGCGAAAAGATCTTCCACGCCGACCGCATCAATCGCGGCGATGAAATCTGCGTTGACGAGTAATTGTGTTCCGTTCTGCGGAATGACAATCGCGGTGGAGTTTGTCGTGCGGGCGCGCGCGGCGATGGCTTTCACCCAGTCCACCATGTCGCGGCGATAGCTTTGGCTCGTTTCCGGATTCACGCGGTCATCAATGAAATTTTTTCCATCCTGCTCGAACGTTTCAAAGCCGTCCACGATGTCGAGATACACGCCGTCAAAACCCGTCGCGATGATTTGATCCACGTTGGTGAGCATGATTTGCTGCCACGCGGGCTGCCAATACTTGACGCGGTAATTGCCTTTCCACTCGGGATTTTGCCCGAGCAACCACGCGGGCGCACCGGCGTCCGGCTTGCCGTCGTGATTCGCGTCCCACGACGGATTCCAGTAAGCGCGATAATCTTCCGCCTCGCCGATGGAAAGATACGAGATGACCTTGCGCCCGATTTTGCCGGCGCGGATGGTTGCCAAATCCGCCGCCGTCCACGGCTCGTCGGTGCTAAAACTCGCGTCGAGCACAATCCAATCGCGCCCGCACGCGGCGAGTTTGGCCACGGCTTCGGCTTTGGTTTTCGCCAATGAATCCGCCTGCAAAACGTAAGCCAGCGATGCGGGTGCGGACGATTGCGCCAAAAGCGAATGGCAAAAGCCAAAGACAATAAATCCGAGCGCGATGATTTTGCGGTGGAAGTTCATGCCGTCATTCTGCCCATGCCGCAAAGAATGGCAACGATTTTACAAATTTACCACCGCCGGATCGCCGTAGAGCGTGAAGGAGCCGGTGCGCTCGATCTTCACATCCATGAGCTGGCTTTGATGGCGCGCGCTGCCGTCGAACAGCACGATGCGGTTGCAACGCGTGCGGCCGGTGTAACGCGCCGCATTTTTTTTGCTCGGCCCTTCAACGAGAATTTCCACCTGCTGGCCGATGAAGGTGTCGTATTTGCGCGCGGCGATTTCATTCACCAAATCCAGCAGGCGATGATTGCGTTCCTCGCGGATTTCTTGCGGCACTTGGTCGGGCATTTCGGCGGCGGGCGTGTCGCGGCGCGGCGAGTATTTGAAAATGTAGGCGTTGTCGAACTGCACTTCGCGGCAGAG
>CAILDU010000006.1 GCA_903833055.1 uncultured Verrucomicrobia subdivision 3 bacterium
AGCAGAACATCCGCGTCACCATTGACGAATTTCGTCATCACCTCTTCCAAGTCGTCCGCGTTCATCTGCCCGTGACCGACGACGATGCGCGCGTTGGGAACGAGCGATTGCAATTTCGCGCGCATCGTTTCAATCGTCGTCACGCGGTTGTGCAGGAAAAAAGTTTGCCCGCCGCGATTCATTTCGCGCTGAATCGCGTCGCGGATTGTGCGTTCGTCATACGGCGTCGCAATCGTCTCGACCGGCAGGCGATCGTGCGGCGGCGTTTGAATCGTGCTCATGTCGCGCGCGCCCGTGAGCGCGAGATACAGCGTGCGCGGAATCGGCGTGGCGCTCAACGCCAGCACGTCCACCATCGTCCGCAGCCGCTTGAATTTTTCTTTGTGCAACACGCCGAAGCGCTGCTCCTCGTCAATGACGACGAGACCCAAATCTTTGAACGCGATGTCTTCCTGCACGATGCGATGTGTGCCGATGACAATATCCACCGCGCCCGCCGCGAGATTTTTTACAACTGCATCTTGCTCGCGTCGCGTGCGAAAACGCGAGAGCAGTTCGACGCGAATCGGATAATCCGCCATGCGTTCCCGAAAATTATTAAAATGCTGCTGCGCCAGAACCGTCGTCGGCACGAGTATCGCAACTTGTTTTCCGTCCATCACGCACTTGAACGCGGCGCGAATCGCCACTTCGGTTTTCCCGAAACCCACGTCGCCGCAGATCAAACGATCCATCGGCTTCGCGCGTTCTTGATCGGCTTTCGTTTCCGCAATCGCCGTGACTTGATCGCGCGTCTCCTCGTAAATAAAGGCGCTTTCGAATTCGCGCTGCCATTGCGTGTCCGGTTTGCACGGATGACCCGCCTGCGTTTCGCGCACGGCCTGGATGCGTAACATTTCCGCCGCGATGTCGCGCACGGCGCGTTCCGTTTGTTCTTTTGCCTTCGCCCAACGCGTGCCGCCAAGCTGGTTGAGCGGCGGATTCGACTTGCCCGCGCCGACGTATTTGCTGACGAGATGCGCCTCCGAAACGGGAACGTAAAGTTTCGGCGATTCCTCGCCGTCATTGGCCGGCGCGTATTCGATGACTAGACATTCGGTTTCCGCCGCCGACTGATTATTGACTGCCGAAACATGACGGCTGTTGCCCGCTGGCATCATTTTCAAACCGCGATAACGACCGATGCCGTGCTGCAAATGCACGACCAAATCGCCTTCTTCCAAATCCGTAAAATCAATGTCGAGCGCGGAACGCGCGGCCTGCGCGTGGGAATTTTTTTGGCGGCGCGGCCGCTGGATTTTGTAGCGCCCAAAAATTTCCGCATCCGTGACAACGACGATTTTCGCCGCGTCGCAAATAAATCCGCGAGCGAGCGAACCGATTTGAATCGCCAATTTTTCTTCCGCGCCAAAACCGTGTTCCGTCCAAATTTCCTCGAAGCGCTGACGCTCGCCGTCGTTGTTGCAAAAAACGTGGACGGAAAAATCCTGCCGTAGCCAGCGGTGAAGTTGCTGAAAAAATTCACGCCGCTGCGCCTCGGCAATCTGCGGTTCCGGTGCGCGCTCCGCGAGCGGACGAAACGCGTCGAGGTTTTCAAATTGCGGATTGGCTTCGCCAGTTTCCGCGTCTTCAAAAATTTCAACCGAAGCGAAATGACGCCGATTTAATTCAACCAGAAAATCCGGCCACGAAATGAAGAATGGATCGTCTTTTGGGACTTGCTGTTCGTAGCTGTCCGCATGAACGGCGAGCGAATCCGGCTCGCACAAAAGAAAAATAGTTTCGCGTGGCAAATAGTCGAGCAGCGTGGCGAGCGCAGTTTTATTCTGGCTTCTGGCTTCTGGCTTCTGGCTTCTGATTTTAAGAATTCCCAGCTCACCGGCGGGCGGCAAAGTGACGCTCGTAATTTCGCCGCGCGACACTTGCGTGAGCGGATCGAATTCTCGCAGTGATTCCAGTTCGTCGCCAAAAAAATCCAAGCGCACCGGCCACGGACTTGTCGGCGGAAAAATGTCCACGATACCGCCGCGCAACGCGATTTCACCTTTTTGCGAAACTTGCGCTTCGGGTTCGTAGCCCTGCTCTTCCAGAAATTCAATCAGGTCGAGCGGCGCGATTTTGCTGCCGCGTTCAAATGTGCGCGTGCGTTCCTGAATTTCGCCGGGCGGAAAAGTTTTTTGCAAAAGCGCCGTAAAGCTGGTGACAATCAGTTTTGAATTTTTAGTTTTAAATTTTGAGTTATCTGAAAGCGCGACGAGCGTCTGTAATCGGTCGCTAATGACGTCGGCGTGCGGCAGTTTTTCTTCGTGCGGCAGAATTTCCCATGCCGGATAAAATTGCGGCGAAGCGTCTAACCACGTTTCCAAATCCTGCTGAAAACTTTCCTGCGCCTTGAGATTTTCGGTAACAACGACAACGGTTTGGTGCGGAAATAGTTTTTGCAACAGCGCGGCGAAAAACGGTTGCGCGCTGGCGGCGATGCCGGAAAAAGTCTGCACTCCGCCAGCTTCCATGCGCCGCGCGAGGGCTTGCGCAACGGGAGTTTTAACGAGGTCAGCGAACAATTTGCTCGTCGCCTTTGCTGGTGAATCCTGCGGCAAGCGCGGAAACACTCGCAGCGAAAATGCGCGGCGTCAAGCGGTGGGATCAATCGTGCCAGCGTTCGACACGGTAGAGTTGGAGATTTTCCATGAAGTTCAAATTTCCCGGCGGTGTTTCGTAAACCATTTTGAACTCGCGGCTGTGGTTGCTCAAAAATTGGTTGAGTTGCATAACCCACGTTACGGTGTAAGGCCGGTCGGCCCAACCGGAATGCGGCAACGGCGGTGGCGGCAAATCCGCCGGCAGCGGCACACCGGGCGCAGGCACGGCCATCATGCCGACCAGCCAGACGCGGTGACCGGCGCGCAAAGTTTTTTCCGCGCGTTCAATCAACGGTTGCATCACGCCCGTTTTTTTCATTTGCTCGCAAATTAAATCGTAGCGCGCCAGCGAATGATCGGAAATCGGCGGCGCGGTTTCCCACGGCGTCGCACTTTTGAAATAGCGCTGGAACGGGATGCCACAATACCACGGACTGACGATTACCAAGTCTTCCGGCGCGGCTTCCGCTGCGAGGCGCGGACAGAGCAAATCAACATTCGTCAGTCGCCAGTTGACGGCTTTTTGATCGGCAAAAACCACCACGCCCGCGAACACGACCACCACGATGGAAAAACCCAGCACGGCCGCGCGCGCATGACCGCGCACCGGCAGTCCGATTTCAAAACAGCCGGCGGCGAGCGCGAGCAACGGAATGAAATACCACGGCTCCGTGGGCAGCGCCGCATACCAAAGAAACGCTGCGAAACCTACGCACGACACCAGCAACGTCACGCCGCCAAACAATGCCAAGTCGCCGTCATCATTGGCGGAAATGTTTTGCTCGGAAAAATAATTTCGTTCCAACCAAACTACACCGAGCGCCAGCACCGCAAAAATCCACCAGTGACTTTGCGGCGCGGCGGCGAACCACAAAAAACCTGTGGCCGCCGTGAGCGCCGCCGCCGGCATCGTCCAGCGCACCGGCGGCAGAAATTTTTGCGGCGGAATTTCCACCGCAGTTTTCTGGCGCGGAAATATCGCCACGACGCCAACCGCCAGCATCACCAGCAAAAACAGCGGCCAGAGCCAGCGGCATTGCTCCATCGGAAAACCAAACGCCGTGGCGAACGTGGCCTGCAACCGACCGGGCTCGATACCGGTGCGCAGCGAACCGCCACCCGCATTCAGCGAAATGAAATTATTCAGATACGGCAGTAGTGAAAGGGCAGCGGCCACGCCGACGCACAAAACCTTCAGCGCCGCGCGCAGATTTTTTTGCCGCGCGCAGACCGCCCACGCGCCGGTGCAGATGGCGAAAATAAAAATCGCATTTTGAAAAAGAGTTTGGACGCTCAAGATCGCCAACGCCGCCCAAACCGCTGCGCGCCACCAGGATTTTTTTTGCAGAAACCACCCAGCCGCCAGCGCGGTGAGCAAAATCAGCAAACTGCCCAAGCCGTGCGCCCGCAACGAATCACCGAAAACGATGACCGTGCCGTTGAACGCGAGCAGCGCGAGACCAGGCAGCGGCGGCGAACGGCGGAATTTCCATGCCGCCAGCCACAACGCCGCCGGCAGACCGAGACCGATTAATAGGCCGAGCAGACGCAGGCCGGAATCGGTTTTGCCGACGCCGAGGATTTCCCAAAACCGAATCAACAGCGGCATCAGCACCGGAAACGAATCATGCGACATCGCGCGCAACGATCCGGCACCGGCCAGATTGACCAGATGAACTTCGTCACGCCAAAGACCGCCGGCATGAAACAGAAAATAAATATGCAACCCGACGGCCACGGCAGTGACGGCCAACGCCAGCCCCCACGCGGTCAGCCAAAAATCCGGACGGCGCGGCAAATTCATGCGCGGCATGAAACGAAATCCGCGCGGCGGTTTCAATCCAATTTGCCGGTTTAAGTTGACTGGCTTGTGCCTGTCCGTGAAAATTTTCCGATGACGATTGGTGATTTCATTTTGATGCTGCCCTTCGCGCTGCTGCTCGGCGCGATGGCGCTCGCGCCGATTTTTGCGCCACACTGGTGGCTGCGACATTACGCCAAAGTCGCGCTCGGCCTCGGTGCAATCACCGCTGGTTATTATTTTTTTGGATTGCATGACACGCACAGCCTCGGCGAAGCGGCGCATGAATATATCAGTTTTATCGCACTCGTCGGCTCGCTCTACGTTGTTTCCGGCGGCATTCACATCGGCGTCAAAGGTGAAGCGACGCCATTCAAAAATGTAATTTTTCTGCTCATCGGCGCGGTGCTGGCAAATGTTTTAGGCACAACCGGCGCGGCGATGCTGCTCATCCGCCCGTGGATTCGGATGAATAAATACCGTATCACGGCGCATCACATCGTGTTTTTTATTTTTATCGTGGCGAACGTCGGCGGCTGTCTCACGCCCATCGGCGACCCGCCGCTGTTCCTCGGTTTTCTGCAAGGCATTCCATTCTGGTGGGTCGCGGAAAACTGCTGGCCGATGTGGCTACTCGGCGTCGGATTATTGCTGGCAATTTTTTATTTCATAGACCGGAAAAATTTTCTCCGCGCGCCGCGTGCCGTGCGTGAAAAAGAAACGGCGCACGAGACTTGGCACATCGAAGGTCTGCCAAACCTCTTTTTTCTCGCCGTAATTCTCGTCGCCGTGTTCGTGGCAAAACCCTTGTTCCTGCGCGAGATTTTGATGCTTGCGGCGGCAGCTGGTTCGTATTTCACCACGAGAAAATCCGTCCACGCGGCGAACCATTTTAATTTTCATCCGATTCAGGAAGTCGCCGTTTTGTTCGCCGGAATTTTTACGACGATGATGCCCGCGCTGGCCTGGCTGGATCGCGGCAGCCAATCGTTGCTGGGACAAAATCCCGCGCCGGGAATTTTTTTTTGGGGCACGGGCGTGCTGTCGAGCGCGCTGGATAATGCGCCGACCTATCTCGGTTTTTTGCGCGCGCTGCACGGAACTGCGGGCGCAGAAGACATTCACGGTCTGCTTGCCACGCACACGCATCACGTTCTCGCCATCAGCATCGGCGCGGTATTTTTTGGCGCGGCCACCTACATCGGCAATGGTCCGAACTTCATGGTCAAAGCCATCGCCGAACAAAACCAAGTGCGGATGCCATCGTTCGTGGAATTCATTCTGAAATTTTCCCTGCCCTTTCTGCTGCCGGTTTTAATTATCGTCTGGTCAATTTTTTTCCAAGGTTGAAATACGGCGGTAATTTTGAAACAATTTCCCGCGCTGGTCGGCTGCCTAAAGCATATACGGACTGAGGGAATTCATCGTGCGAATACTTTACAACATCCTGTTCCTGATTTTTTTTACGCTGTCCGCACCGTATTATTTCTGGCGGATGCGGCGGCGCGGCGGCTGGCGCACCGGCTTCGGCCAGCGCTTTGCGAATTACGATCATTCGCTCAAACAGGCGCTCACGAACCGTCACGTCATCTGGATTCATGCCGTCAGCGTGGGCGAAGTCAATCTCTGCACGCAAATCATCGCCGCCCTCGAACCGCGCATTCCGAACGTAAAACTGGTCGTCTCCTGCACCACTTCCACTGGCATGGCGGAACTGCGCCGCCGCCTGCCGACGCGTGTCAGCAAAATTTATTATCCCGTAGACCGCAGCAAATTTGTCCGGCGCGCGCTGGCGACCATCAATCCCGAAGCGATCATTCTCGTCGAGGCGGAAATCTGGCCGAACTTTCTCTGGCGTGCGGCGGATTTGGGCATTCCCGTTTTTCTCGCCAATGCGCGGTTGTCCGACCGCTCGTATCCGCGCTACAAAAAATTCAAGTTTTTGTTCCGCCCACTGTTCCGTTCTTTCACCGGCGTTGGTTGCCAGAGCGAAGAAGACGCCGACCGCCTGCGCGCCGTCGGCTGTCGCACGCGCGCGGTGCGCGTCGTCGGCAACCTCAAATTTGACGCGGCGAAACTCACCGAACGCAGCACGCTCGACGTGCGCGGAATGCTCCGCCAAATCGGCGTGCCGGACGACGCGCTGATTCTCGTCGCGGGCAGCACGCACGACGGCGAGGAAGTTTTGCTGACGGACATGGCGCGGCGTTTGCGCGAAAAATTTCCGAAATTATTTCTCGTCCTCGTGCCGCGCCATTTTGAACGCACCAAGGACATCAGCCAAAAATTGCGCGCGCGCGGCGTGAAATTTATTTTACGCACCGAAATTTTTCCCAACACACATCTGCCAGCGAACGGACTGGACTGCCTGCTGGTGAACACGACGGGCGAGCTAAAATTTTTCTACACACCGGCCACGGTGGTGTTCGTCGGCAAAAGTATTACGGCGTTCGGCGGACAAAATCCGATTGAGCCGGGCGCGCAGGGTAAAGCCATTGTTTTCGGCCCAAATATGCAAAATTTTGCGGACATCACCCGCGCGTTTCTCCGCAAACATGCCGCCGTGCAAGTCAGCAACCCGGATGAACTAGAGCGCGTTATTGGCGAATTGCTCGCAGCCGCGGAGCGCCGCGCCGCGTTGGGCAAAGCCGCATTGGAAGTCGTGGCGGAAAATTTGGGCGCGGTGGAGCGCACGGTGGAAATGATTTTGCCGCATCTTGAAGGTCGCGGAATTTTGGTAACGAAAAAAAAGTGAGCGGAATGCGTTTCGCCACTTGACGTAGCCGCCAGCAATTTTCATATTCGCACCGCTGCCGGATTTTAGTTGTGCCGGAGCGCGTATGCCGAAAACCAAGCCACGCAAAAAATCCACGCCGACGCCCGCGAAAACTCTAGCGGTCGCCGCCACGCCGGAGGAGCGCGCCGCCGCACTCGCCGCGAAAATCAAGGAGTTGATTCATCTCGCCAAGGAACAAGGCAACCTGACGTTCGACGACATCAACGAGGCGTTACCGGAATCGCTGGCCACACCGGAAACGCTGGATGAAATTTTTGCGAAGCTGCGCGAATTGGAAATTGAAATCGTAGATCACGCGGAAGCGGCGAAAGAACCGGACGAGGAAGAAGTAGAGCCGCGCCATCTCGACGGACTCGACGATCCGGTGCGGATGTATCTCAAACAGATGGGCATGGTTCCGTTGCTGACGCGCGAGCAGGAAGTGGAGATTTCCAAACGCACCGAGGTGGCGGAAACGGAATTGCGCGTGGTCGTTTACAGTTTCGGTTTTGCGGCGAAGGAACATCTGGCATTGGCGGAAAAAATTTTAGCTGACCCGCCGCGCGAACGTTTTGACCGCGTCATTTTGGAAAAACAGACGGCTAATCGCGAAGCGCATCTCAAGGTGCTGCAAAAATTGGTGACACGCGTGCGGGAACTGGACGCCGAGACTGACCGGCATTTTAATCTGTGGCGCGACGCGCATCAGAATGCGAAGCGCAACCGCGAGCATGATGAATTTCTCAAGCTGGACAAAAAATTGCAGGCGGAGTTTCCGAAGTTTTGCTTTAAACAGAAAGTGAACGAGGAGATTTCGCTCGTAGCGGGAAACATCCACGACAAATTGCAATACACCTTGTGCGCGCTGGCGGACGCGCGGAATCAGCGCGAATCGTCGGCGCAAAAACATTTGCTTGAGGCGGAAGAACAGAAGTTGCGCGCGCTGGAAGAATTTGTGCGGATGCCGCACGAAGATTTTCTGGCAGCGTTCGACCGGCTGCGCGACGCGGCGGCGCGGGCGTTGCAGGCGAAGACGGAAATGGTGGAGGCAAATCTGCGGCTGGTGATTTCCATCGCAAAAAAATACACGAACCGTGGACTGTCATTTCTGGATTTAATTCAGGAAGGCAACATCGGCTTGATGAAGGCGGTGGAAAAATTTGAATACCGGCGCGGCTACAAATTTTCGACTTACGCGACGTGGTGGATTCGACAGGCGATTACGCGCAGCATTGCGGATCAGGCGCGGACGATTCGCATTCCGGTGCACATGATTGACATCATCAACAAGCTGTTGCGCGCGCAGAAAAAATTGTTGCAGGAACTGGGCCGCGAGGCGACGCCGGAAGAAATTTCGGACGAAATGCAGATGCCAGCTTTCCGCGTGCAAGCGGTGTTGCGGATGGCGCAGCAGCCGGTGTCGTTGCAATCGCCGGTGGGCGATGGCGATGATGCGAGCTTCGGCGATTTCATTGAGGATAAGGCGGCGGACAATCCGCTGGACATGACGAGCTTCAGTTTGTTGAAAGATCGCATGGGCGATGTGCTGTGTAGTTTGACGGAACGCGAGCGGCAGGTTTTGGAATTGCGCTTCGGAATCGGCGACGGCAACGCACGCACGCTGGAAGAAGTCGGTCAACAATTTCGCGTGACGCGCGAGCGCATTCGCCAAATCGAAGCGAAGGCATTGCGGAAAATGCGCCATCCGACGCGGCTGAAACAGTTGAACGGTTTTCTGGAGATCGAAGAATTAAAGCTGAACGGCGGTTGAACTTCGCGGCGCGGTTGCCCTTTTCTAATTGAAAGTCCGGCGTTCTGGTGTATTAGTGTAGGGACTAAAAACGTAATTATGACACACTCTTTTTCGGGGAAATTTTTCAACGTGAAAACCATCCGTATTCTGCTGGCCGCTGTTTGCTCGCTCACTTTTTTATCACTTCCACTCGCGGCCGCCACGATTGTGCGACCAACCTTGACCATTACCAGTCCGACGAACGGACAGTTGTGGAGTAATGCCACTTTTACCGTCACCGGCACAGCGGCGAGTAGCGCGGGCATTTCCAATGTGCTGTTCTCACTGAACAAAAATGGTTGGACCAATCAGGCGGCCATCGAAGATGACGGAACTAACTGGTCGCAGGAAATTACTTTGATTCCCGGCACGAATATTTTTTCCGCCTACGCCGTGGATACCAACAATGTTCACTCGCTGACAAACACGGTGAAGTTGGTTTATTACCTGACGGGCGTGTTGACCGTTCGCACCAACGGCGTCGGCAAGATTTCGCCAAGTTACAACGGTCAACGGTTAATGCTGGGCGCAACGTATTCCATGACGGCGTCGGCCACCGTTAGCCGCCAAGCCACCGGCTACGGTTTTAGAAATTGGACGGACGGCAGCAATAACATTGTCGCCACCAGCGCCACATTGAAATTTATGATGGTGTCGAACCTGACGCTCACGGCCAATTTAAGCAATCTCCGGCCGCCGATGATTGATGTCATCAGCACCACCACCAATAGCGACGGTGTGGGAAATCATTTCGTCGTTCACGGCACCGCCACGGATGATCAAGGTTTGACTAATGTGATTTACAACTTGAATAGCGGGGTCTGGCAGAATGCCACCAGCACAAATGGCTGGAGGAATTGGAATGCCCCCGTAGTCTTGGCACCGGGCGCAAATACTTTTAACGCCTACGCCATAGACATCAGCTCGAACTACTCTTTGGTGCTCGTCGCGACGATTAGCTTCAATACCGCGCCGCTGAACTTGTCCGGCAAATTGGCCGTGTTGATTGATAATACTACGAACAGCATCGCGCCCTACTCGTTCGCTTTCAATAAAAGCACGTTTAGCCAGACCGCGCTGGATACAAATAATTTCAACGCCATTGGGAGTTACACTTATAGCGGCTCGGGCGGCAACGCCACGTTGAAATATAAATACACCGGACCGCCCAGTGCCACCGGCGCTGGCAGCCAAACTATCGGACTACTTTTTTACACACCAACCCAAGCCTACTTCACCAACTACACAACGAAGATTGACGGCAATATGTATTTCGATACCGCGTCGAATCTTGCACCCGCCAGCGCCAATGGCCAATTGATTTGGACCATCAGCAGTGGTGTGGCTGACGGTCGCGGCTCACTTTTTCAGAAGAGCAAATACACTTCGCAGGCGCTGCTTACCGGTGCCACCAATGGCGGCAATTACACCTACACCAAGGCCAGCCCCGTCGGCGTCATGTTCAAACTGTCCCGCACCAACGGCACCGCCTATGTGCTCGCCACCTACGCTGACACCAATCACGGTTCGTATTACGAAGAGGACTACGACAGCGCCGGTCACACCAACGGCACGGATAACGGAAACTTTTTTATCGCCGCGCAAGCGCCAGGCGGCAACGCCCCGCTGACGATCACCAACCTCAATTTTAAGATTCTTTCCGGCCACGAAAATTTTAACGTGCAACTGGGCGCGGCCACTTACAGTCAAGACACGCTCTCCAGTAATTTTGACAACGCCGTGGGCGATTACACCTACGCGCGACCTGCCACCAACATCGGCCAACTCAACCTTACCGTCACCGAGCCGCCGTCGCTCGCGGGCAGCAACAGTGCGGCGCGACTTATTTTCATCAACGGCAGCACTGGATTTTTCACCAATGAAGACGGCACATTCAGCGGTTTTGTTATGACCACCGCCACCAACCTTGCGCCCGCCAGCCTCACCAACACAACGTTGAGCGTCTCGGACGGCGGCGTGGATACTTTGCAATTCGCCAGCGATGGCAGCTTCCAACTCGATAGCGTTCAGGCTGGCACTTACACCTATGCGCCTTACAGTCCCGGCGGCGCAATGGTGCGACTGACCTTGAACACCAACGGCTACGAAGGCCTTGACTGGTTGCAACTCAATTTCAAAACGACCAACTCCGGAAATATTTTCCTGAACACGTTTAATACGGAGACCAACAACGGCGCTAGTTCCAGCGGAACTTTCAACCTTCATTGATAAAAATAATTTCAGGCTGAACTTCGATAGCTGGTGAAGAAAAAACGGTAGTGCTGCCCGCGTTGAAGAAAATGGTGGGCCTGCCCGGACTTGAACCGGGAACCAAAGCATTATGAGTGCTCTGCTCTAACCATTGAGCTACAGGCCCTACCTTTTATTTACAAGGCAATATCGCGGATACAACCATTCCAACTTGACGCTGTGCCACTTTTTGCGCCACTTTAACGAAATGCAACGCCGTGAAACGGCTTGCAACTCCGGTCGGGTCAAATTTGAACCAGTTTATCATGCGACCAGCAACCTACTCGAAGGTCTTTGACGAGCGCAAGCGCAGAGTGCGCGGCCTGTGGCGCCGCAACGGCTGGTATTACGCCCGCCTCGCCACCGTGGATGAGGTGACCGGCCAGAAGTCCGTCAAACGCGTCCGCCTCGAAACCGCCCGCACCGTCGCCGAAGCCCGCACGGCCATGCAAGACCTGCACAAAGACCGGCGCGACCAAAACCTACCCGTCCTCAAGCGCAGCCCTCATCTGGCAGATTATTGGGAGAAATACTTTGCCTTCTACGAGTCGGTAAAGGACGCCAAACGCGCCTCGACCCTGCACCGCGAAAAATCCGCGAAAAAAAACTGGCTAGCACACCTCGGACAGATTCGGCTCAACGAAATCAAGTGGTCGCATCTCAATGGCTATCTGGCTAAACGCCAAGCTGCCGGCACCAGCCCACGCACCGTTAACCGGGATATGATCGCGCTCCGCAACGTGCTCAAGCGCGCCGTGGATGATGGCCTGTTGAAAACCCTCCCGATGGAAAATCTCCGTCCGTTGAAAGTGGATCAGGTCAAACGCCCGCTCATCACCGCCGAACAGTTAGAAAAGATTTTTGCCGCCGCGTCCACGTTGCCGAGAAGCGGCGAACTATTGGCTGACGTTTTACGCTTCTTGTCCGTCAGCGGCGCCCGCATCGCCGAAACGCTACGGCTACGCTGGTCCGACGTGGACTTCAAACAAAAGCAGATTTCCATCGGTTCGGATGGTTTGGCCAAAAACCGGAAGCTGCGAGTGGTGGATTTCAATGCCCCGCTCGAAACGCATTTGCTGGATATGCAATCCCGGCGACAAAATATTTCTAAATGGTTGTTCCCGTCGCCGCGCCGAGCAAAAACGGACGCGCCCATCGTTAATTTCAACAAGGCCCTGCGCGCGGCCTGTGATCAGGACGGTCTGCCGCATTTTGGTTTTCACGACTGCCATCACTATTTTATCAGCCATTGCGTGATGTCGGGAATTGATTACATGACCATCGCCCGCTGGGTCGGCCATCAGGACGGAGGCGTATTAATCGGAAAAGTATACGGCCATCTGTCGAATGAACACACCCGGCGGCAGGCAGAAAAACTCGTGCTACCAACTACGGGAACTCCGGCCAGCACTAAATAACATTCGCAAAAACCATGCCTCTAATTCTTCGCAAGCCATCGGCTCCAACGCCCCAAATGGCAGAATCAGAATGGAACCTTGCTGTTGCGCTTAAAATCGCTCCGAAGTGGCAATGGATGACGATGCTTAACTATGAATACGCCCGCTGCTATGAACCACTGATTCGTGATGTGGAACAGCTTCGCAAATCGAAACGCAGCTCCATGGTCAATTCAAAGTTACTACTCCCTTTTGCGCGGTATCTGGCAAAACACTTCCCAGAATTTCCCCAGGCATCGTGGGCACAAATAAATGAGAAAGAGCGAGCGGCACGACTTGGACTGTTTGGGGTCACCCCGGAAACGGAATTCTATTTCACCGATTCAGCGTGGCAGGCAGGCCCGTTCCCTCCTCGTGTCCCCTAACCAGACCTTGACGCGCACGAACCTGAGTGGCCTTACCCAACGGCAAGTTGCGTCTATTTGTAACTATCCGGTCTAACTTCCATAGTTGAGGGTGGATACTTTGGCTGGTCTGCCCCTAAATCCTTGTTTGGCGTATTGCCCATTTGCAGTTCCAACGTTCCACCATTAACTATATCGGCATGGCGGATCCAGACCTGATCCAGCGGCTTGCCATTGAGTAGGATGCTTTGAATGTATTTGTTGTCTTTTGAATTGTTCCGGCAAATTATCTTGATTGTTTTGCCATTGTGCAGACGAATCGTGATACGGTCGAAAACAGGACTACACAAATCATAAATCGGCACGCCGGGCGTGACCGGATAAAGCCCCATCATGGAGAAAACGACAAACGCGCTCATGCCGCCGCCGTCCTCGTCGCCGGGCATTCCAAGAGTCGTGTCCGTGAACCAAGTGTCGAGCAACATGCGGACGCGCTTCTGGGTTTTCCATGGCGAGCCAAGATAGTTGTAGAGATACGGGATATGCAGGCTCGATTCATTGCCCATGGAGAATTGCCCGACAAGGCCGCTGGCATCGGGAAATTTATACCAGAAGTCATTCTTGCCCATGCCCAACGGTTCGCGAAAGAGCTGATCCAGCTTTGCTTCGGCGTTGGTGCGGCCGCCCATCAATTCAAATAATCCCTGCAAGTCATGTTGCACATCCCAATCGTATGTATAGCCGTTGTTTTCTGTGGTATAATCACGTCCACCTTGACCGCCAGAAAATTTTGGATCGTAGGGTTCAATCCAATTGCCGTTGGCATCTTTCGGCCACACATGACCCTTGTCCCGACGAAATACGTTTTTGTAATCGCCGGCGCGCTTCAGGAAAAACTGGTAATCCGTGTCGTTGCCCAATGAGCGGGCAAGCTGGGCGGTGCACCAATCGTCATAGCTTTGTGCCTCGGTTACGGAAATGGCCTGCCGACGTTCGCGAGGATGAACCCGATCAACGGTTTCTTTTTCTCCGGACTTGAGCGCGGGCATATAACCATGTTCCGCAAGAAAGTCGTCCAACGAACTTTTCTGCCCCCGACGCCACGGTAACCATGTGCCTTCAATGGAATTTTTCTTTATTCCCTCATAAGCGGTAGCGACATCAAAATTGGTAATGCCTTTTGCCCACGCATCCGCCGTCCAGGGCGCGATGGGGTTCCCAGTCATACATTCATGATTTCCCCAGAGGACGGCGAACGTCGGCATCCATCCCGATTGCTGATACATACGGACAAACGATTGCAACTTGTCGGCTTCCATTTCCGGATTCAACAAAGTCTGCAAGGGTTCCAAGGCGCGATAGGTGTCCCAAAGCCAATTGTCCACGTAAAACGGGCGCGAATCCTGATGCACTTGATGATCGAAGGCGCTGTAATATTGGCCGTCTTCGGTGATGTTGACCATGCGTTCGTAACAGCGATACAGTGAGGTGTAAAAACCCCGCTTCTGTTCCGGTGTGCCACCTTCGACCTGAATCTGACCGAGCACCTCGTTCCAGCGGTCGCGCGCGGCTTGCTTAATCTTGTCAAAATTCCACGTCGGGATCTGCTCCTCCAGATTTTTCTTCGCCTGCTTGATGCTGACGAACGAAATCCCGTAACGAAATTCCAAAACCTTTTGCTCGTCCTTTGCGGAAACTGATGTGACTCGGCTTTTTCAGGCCAGTTGATGTGTTAGTCTGGGCCACAAGAAAGGACCAGACGATGAAAGGCAAACGGTATACGACGGAAGACAAGATTCGCATCCTGCGGGAGGCGGACCGTGGTGAAAAAAACG
>CAILDU010000007.1 GCA_903833055.1 uncultured Verrucomicrobia subdivision 3 bacterium
CCTCGGCTTCATAGGTGATGGCCACGCGGTGGCGCAACACGTCCATGCCGATGCTTTTCACGTCCTGCGGCGTCACGTAGCCGCGGCCTTTCAGGAACGCGTAGGCCTTGGCCGCCAGCGTCAGCGCGATGGTCGCGCGCGGCGACGCGCCGAGCTGGATGAAATCCTTCACCGCGATCTTGTAATGCTCCGGGTCGCGCGTGGCGCAGACGAGGTCCACGATGTAATCCTTCACCTTGTCGTCCACGTAAATGTCGTTGATGATTTCGCGCGCCTTCAGGATTTGCTGCGGCGTGACGACGGCGCTGCAAGTCGGCTGGCCGGAGGTTTTCGCCATCGTCTCCAGAATCTGCCGCTCGTCCGCGCGTGACGGATAACCAATCTTGAGCTTGAGCATGAAGCGGTCAACCTGCGCTTCGGGCAACGGATACGTGCCTTCCTGCTCAATGGGATTTTGTGTGGCGAGCACGAGGAACGGTTCGTCGAGTTTGTAAGTCTGGTCGCCGATGGTGACCTGTTTTTCCTGCATGGCTTCGAGCAGCGCGCTCTGCACCTTGGCGGGCGCGCGGTTTATTTCGTCGGCGAGCACAAGATTCGCGAAGACCGGGCCTTTGCGCGTGGTGAAGCCGCCGGACTGCGGATTGTAAATCTGCGTGCCGATGACGTCGGCGGGCAGCATGTCCGGCGTGAATTGCAGGCGCGAGAATTTCACGCTGATGCAGTTCGCCATGGATTTCACGGCGAGCGTCTTGGCCAGACCGGGCACACCTTCAAGCAGAACGTGGCCGTTGGCCAGCAGCCCGATGACGAGCCGTTCGGTGAGATATTGCTGGCCGACGATGACCTTGCCGAGTTCGTTAAACAGCGGATGCGTGAACGCACTCGCTTCCTTGACCGCTTCGTTGATGGCGTTGATTCCTGTGCTCATATTTTTGAAAATGATTTGTTCGATGGACAGACCGACTCCTGAATTTGTTCAACAATTTTTTGCTCACGCGCCCGGCAAAACGGAAACCAGTTTCGTGGACAGCCAGCCGCTTTTCCCAGCGTTGTTGGCGACCTGCACCCAGCCGTCGCGTTGATCCAAGACAGACAGTTCCGCACCGTCGCGAGCCGTGAATGCACTTTGGGCCTCGTCAAACGGCCCGCTGCGCGCGGTCGCCTCGGCCACCGTCACCACCGCGGTGCCATTGGAAAAATGGTTCGCCGCCTGCAAGCCCAGCACGGTCGCAGAAAAAATGGTCAGCAGGACTAAAATCCGCGTGACGCCTTGCAACTTCGGCACCAGCGCCGGACGAAGCTGCCGAACCGCAAAAATTCCCAGCGTCAGCCAAAATAATATTGCGGTCAGCACTGTGCCTTCGTTGAGCGTGAGCGAGCCAACCCAATTCTGCCAACTGCTTTCACGAACTGTTGCGCCCTGGACTTGGTTGCGAACGAACGCCAGATTGGCGCGCAGTTCGGCATCGCGCGGCGCAAGTAATTCGGCCTGCCGATACGCGGCGATGGCTTTGCCGAGATGACCGGCTTTGAATTCCGCACTGCCCGCATTGAACCAGAGCGCCGGCGATTGCGTGCCGGTCTGGAGAATTTTTTCGTAAGCGCTCGCGGCGTCAGAAAATTTTCCTTCGGCGTAAAGTTTGTTCGCCGCCGAGAAATCCGCAGTCACGTCTGCCGCAAAAATATTTCCGACAAAAATCAGCACGAGTAAAATGGCAGAAAGTTTTTTCACGCTTTTACCTCCTGTAATTCGCTAATGGATTTTTCAAATTGCTCGGCAACGGAATTTAATTCACTACGGCCACGCACGGGCGCGTAACGCGCCTGATTGCAAAGTTGAAAGAGTTCGTGCAAACCATCGCGCGCGGAGGCAGGCGCACCGCGCAACGAGACGTGTTCATCAATCACGTTTTCCGTTATGGCCGACGCGGGACAATCCAGCCGTTCGCCCAATTGCTCCTGCAACAAACGGAACAGCAACGCAAAAAATTCCTCGGATTTATTTTCAGCGGCAAACTTTCGTAAATCAGCAATTCCAGCTTGCACCAGTTTTGCCACCGCAATTTTCCGGCGCAAACGCGGATTGTTGGCCAGATTATCCGCGCGTTTGCGCCAGACGAACGCGGCCAGCAGCGCCAGCACCGGCAAACTTTGCGCGGCGAGAAAAATCGGCTGGGCGACGAGCGGAACCCTTGTCGTTGCAATCGTTCCGAGATTTTCTTTGATGGGCAAAATGTCCTGCGGCGGTTGATTTTCAGGCGCAGAAGTTTTGGTCGCGGCGAGCGTGGGCAGCGGCGTCGCGCCCGCGGCTTTGATGGTGAGCGGCAGCGCGGGCTGCGTGAGCGTGTGAAATTTTCCATCGTCCGGATTAAAGAACGAGAACGAAAACGCCGGCAACTCGTGCACGTCAGAATTCAGCGGCGAGACGATTTGCTCGAAAGTTTTCGTTCCTTGAAAACCAAACTGGTCGCTGGTCTCCAGTTTGGCGGTGGGCGGATATGTTTTGAAATTTTGCCACGCGTCTTGCACGGGCAACGTAATCGCGTCGAGCGCGCCGCGACCGGCGATTTGCACGCGCATGGTGATGGGATCGCCGACGGTAAGCGTGGTCGGTCCCGCCGACGCCGTCATGGAAAAATTTCCCACCGCGCCGGAAAAATTTGCGGGTTGATTTGCCGTCGGCAACGGCAACGCAGACACCACAACTTTTTCCGTGGCGAGCGGGACTTGTTTTGGTTCGCCCTGATTGATTATCCGAAAGAACGGATTGCCGCTCTGATTTTCCGAAGGCAAAACGACGACAGCATTCGCGGTGAACGGTCCCAGCGCGACCTCGCCCGCGCGCACCGCCGTGAGTGGCACCGCGAGCGGAATTACCGTGTAAATGCGATTGCCGACCTGCACGCGACGACGTTGGTTTTGCAATTCCACCAACTTGCCCGCGCTAAAACCTTCCGTGGGCGAACTGGTCAGTTGAAAGTTGGCGAGGTTCTGCACGTCTTCGCGCAAATAAATTTCCAGCCGCGCCACCGCCGTTTCGCCAACGTAAATTCTCGGCTTCGGAAAAATTAATTTCATGAACGCAATCTCGTTGCCGGAGTTCACCGCGTCAGCCGTCGGCGCAGCGGCGGCGGACACGGATAACTTTAGCGGCGAACTGGTAAGCGATTGGCCGCTCACGTCCGCCGTCAGCCCGGGAATGGTAAACTCGCCCGCCTGCGTCGCCGTCACGGAAAAAGCGACGGTAAAAATCTCGCTACTTACGCCATTGATAATGTTGTTTATTTGCGATGTGCCCGCCCGCGCGATCTGCAATCCCGGCACACTCGGAATGGGAATCGTGCGCGGCTGCGCGCCCTCGAACGCGAGCGACAGCGTCACGCTTTCGCCCACCGTAATGGTGTCGCGGTCAAGCGACGCAGTGAACGTCGCCGCCCACGCCGCGCTGCTGAACAGCACCACGGCGACGAGCAGA
>CAILDU010000008.1 GCA_903833055.1 uncultured Verrucomicrobia subdivision 3 bacterium
GTTGCTGCGATAGAGCGTCGGGAAATATTTCTCCAAGCGCGCGGCGATGTAAGTCGCGTTGAGAATGGCGAACTTCGTCGCCTCGGTCAGTCCGTCCACGCCCATCATCGCGATATACATCCATGAAATTGTGAGGATACTTGCGCTGCCCCACGGCGCGGCGCTGACCGGGCCGATGTGTTGCTTGGAATGATCTTCTTCGAGGCGGTTAGTGAAAACCGGATGACTTGGCAGGAAGTGAACGAGATGTTTCGCCACGCCAATCGGCCCGACGCCCGGTCCGCCGCCGCCGTGCGGAATGCAAAACGTTTTGTGCAGATTCAAATGGCAGACATCCGCGCCGATGAATCCGGGCGAAGTCAGACCGACTTGCGCATTCATATTCGCGCCGTCCATGTAAACTTGGCCGCCGTTCGCGTGGATGATGTCGGAAATGTCGCGAATGGTTTCCTCAAACACGCCGTGCGTGGACGGATAAGTAATCATCAGACACGACAAATCCTGTTTATGAGCTTCGGCTTTGGATTTCAAATCCGCGACATCAATATTTCCATTCGTGTCACACGCCACCGCGACGACTTTCATTCCCGCCATGACCGCGCTCGCGGGATTCGTGCCGTGCGCGGAAGTCGGAATCAAACAGACATTGCGATGCTTGTCGCCGCGCGATTCGTGATACGCGCGGATGACGAGCAACCCGGCGTATTCGCCCTGCGAACCGGCGTTGGGCTGCAAGGAAATCCCCGCGAAGCCAGTGATTTCCGCGAGCCAGTCTTCGAGGTTCTGGAAAAGAATCTGGTAGCCGCGCGCCTGGCCGAGCGGCGCGAACGGATGAATCTTCGCGAACTCCGGCCACGAGACGGGAAACATTTCCGCCGCCGCGTTCAGCTTCATCGTGCAGGAGCCGAGCGGAATCATCGAGGCCGTGAGCGAAAGATCGCGCGATTCAAGCCGCTTGATGTAGCGGAGCATTTCGGTCTCGGAGTGGTAGCGATTGAAGACGGCGTGCTGGAGAAATGGCGAGGTGCGTTCGATGGGAATTTGTTTACACCAGTCATAATTGCACAGTCCCTGCTTCAACATTGCTTCGCCGTTTGAGTTGCAATTGAAAATTTCCAGGATTTTTTCCACGTCTTTCAATGATGTCGTCTCATCCAATGAAATGCAGACTCGCCGGTCATCAATGTAACGGAAATTGAAATGATTTAATTCGGCATCCTGTCGAAGTCGCGCAAGATCAAAAATTGAAACCGTAAGCGTGTCAAAAAATGTTTTGCTGCAAGGAAGACAGGCCATGTGCACCAGTCCACTCGCCAAAATTTGTGTAAGTTTATGAACACGCTCCGCAATTTTCTTCAAGCCTTCCGGCCCGTGATAACAGGCGTAGAGCGACGCCATGTTCGCGAGCAGCGCCTGCGCCGTGCAGATGTTGCTGGTGGCTTTCTCGCGGCGGATGTGCTGCTCGCGCGTGCCGAGCGCGAGGCGCAACGCGGGTTTGCCGCGCGAATCTTTGGACACGCCGACGATGCGGCCGGGCATCTGGCGTTTGAATTCGTCGCGCGTGGCGAAGAACGCAGCGTGCGGTCCGCCGTAACCAAGCGGCACGCCGAAGCGTTGCGCGCTGCCAACGGCGATGTCCGCACCGAATTCGCCGGGCGGCTTGATGAGCGTGAGCGCGAGCAAATCCGTGGCGACGGTGAGCATCGCACCGGCGGCGTGGACCTTTTCCGCGAAGCCGGAGAAATCGTGAATCGCGCCAAACGTATCGGGATATTGCACGAGCGCGCCAAAAACTTTTTCGCTGAACGAAAAGGTTTCGTGATTGCCGATGACGATTTCAATGTCGAGCGCATGGGCGCGGGCGCGAACGACTTCGATGGTTTGCGGATGACAGTTTTCCGAGACGAAAAAAATATTCCGACCATCGCGCAAACGCAGCGACATCGTCATGGCTTCGGCGGCGGCGGTCGCTTCATCGAGCATCGAGGCGTTGGCGATGTCGAGCGCGGTGAGTTCGCTGGCCATCGTCTGAAAATTCAGGAGCGCTTCAAGGCGGCCTTGGGAAATTTCGGCCTGATACGGCGTGTATTGCGTATACCAGCCGGGATTCTCTAAAACATTCCGCTGGATGACCGGCGGCGTGATGGTGTCGTAATAACCTTGGCCGATGAATGAGCGGAAAACTTTGTTCTCGCCGGAAATTTTTTTCAGTTCGGCGAGCGCGTCGTGTTCGCTGCGCGCGGCAGGGAGATTTAATTTTTTATTGAGCCGGATTTTTGTGGGGACGGCGGCATCAATCAGTTCATCCAAATTTTTGTGGCCGAGGAGCGCGAGTATCGCGCCGGTTTCGGCGGCGTTCGGGCCGATGTGGCGACGGACAAATTGGTCGGGACGAGTAAGCTGATTTTCAGTCAAAGACATTCGCCGAAAATAAAGTTCGCGCGCCGAAAAAGCGAGTTGGATTTGTTCACAAATGGGTCGGGCGCGGTTTTTCTACGAACACAACCGGTTTGGTTGGCAAGATTAAACTGCCACAACTAATGGTGTTTTTCGCCCAAAAAAACCGCAGTTTCGCATTGTGGAAACGGGCGATTTTTTATACATTTTTAGCATTCGCAGTAGCACCAAATTTTAGCGGGAATTGCACCATAATTATGTCGAGTATTTCTGATTCGTCTGAAGAAAAAATTGAGTCGCCGGACAAAATTGCCGATGGCAATTACGACGCCTCCAAGCTGTCGCAACTCAAGGGACTCGAAGCCGTCCGCAAAAAACCTGGCATGTATATAGGCGGCACGGACGAGCGCGCGCTGCATCATTGCGTGTCCGAAGTTTTGGACAATTCCGTGGACGAACATCTCGCGGGTCATTGCTCGCAAATTGATGTGACGATCCATGTGGACGGCTCAATTTCCATCCGCGACGACGGGCGCGGCATTCCTGTCGATATCAACAAGGATTCCGGTTTGCCCGGTGTCGAGTTGGTGCTCACGACGTTGCACTCTGGCGGCAAATACGGGCAGGGCGGTTACAAATTTTCCGGCGGCACACACGGTGTCGGTGCAAAGTGCGTTAACGCTGTTTCGGAATGGTTCGAGGTGGAAGTCTCGCGCAACGGCGAGGTGTATCACATGGAGTTCGAGCGCGGGAAGACGATGAAGAAGCTCGAAATCATCGGCAAATCAAAACACACGGGGACGCTCATCACGTTTCTGCCGGACAAGGAAATTTTCCGCGAGACGGTGGAATTCAAGACGAACATCATCGCGCAACGCCTGCGCGAACTGGCGTTTTTGAATTCGGGCTTGGAAATTATTTTCACGGATGAGCGTCAGACCGCGACGGAGCCGGAAAAATTTTATTACAAAAACGGCGTCGAGGAATTCGTCAAACAGCTCAATAAAAACAAGGAGCCGCTGCATCCCAAGCCGATTTCGTTTCGCAAGGAGACGAAGGAAAAATTGGACGACAAGGAAATCGAAGTCCATGTCGAGGTCGTGCTGCAATACAACGACAGCTACAACGACCAGGTTTTGTGTTACACGAACACGATCCACAATCCTGATGGCGGCACGCATCTCTCTGGTTTTCGCAGCGCGGTGACGCGGGCGATCAATCAATACGCGAAGTCGAATGAGTTGATTAAGGACAAAGATCCGCAAATCACCGGCGACGATGTGCGCGAAGGTTTGACGGCGGTGATTTCGGTGAAGCACAGCGATCCGAAATTTGAATCGCAGACGAAGGTGAAATTACTGTCGCCAGAAGTGGAGCGCATCGTCGGCTCGGTGAGCTACGAAGGTTTGATGGCTTATTTTGATGGAAATCCGCCCATCGCGAAACGCATCATTGATAAAAGTCTTACTGCGGCGCGCGCGCGTGAGGCGGCGCGCAAGGCTCGTGAAGCGGTCCGTAAATCCGCGCTCACCGGCGGCGGGTTGCCCGGCAAGCTGGCGGATTGCTCCGACCGCGATCCGGCGAATACGGAGTTGTATATTGTCGAAGGTGATTCCGCCGGTGGTTCGGCGAAGCAAGGACGTGACCGTAAGTTCCAGGCGATTCTCCCGATTCGCGGCAAGCTCATCAACGTGGAGAAGGCGCGGCTCGACAAAGTTTTGCAGAACACGGAAATCCGCACGATGATCACGGCCATCGGCACGGGCATCGGTGATGGCGAAGGCGAGGGCGCATTTAATTTGGAGAAGTTGCGCTACCACAAAATTATTATTATGACCGACGCCGATGTGGACGGATCGCACATCCGCACGTTGCTGCTGACGTTTTTCTACCGCCAGATGCCGCAGCTCGTGAAGCAAGGTTTTGTGTATATCGCGCAGCCGCCGCTCTACTCGATCACGCGCAAAAAGAAGACCGATTATATTGATGATGACATTCAGCTCAATCGCATTTTGCTCCAGAACGGCGTGGAAGAAGTGCGGTTGAAAAATCTCGCTGACGGAAAAGAATTTAATCCGAAGCAGCTCGAGGAAATTCTCACGCTGCTCGAATCGCTGGACAAGCACGCCACCCACATCAAACGTCTGGGCGGCGACTTCGCGGATTACGTTGAGAAGCGAGCGAAGGACGGCACTTTACCGCAGACGATGGTGAAGGTCCGTTCCGGCAACGACGAGAAGGTTCACTATTTTCTCACCACCGAAGAAGTTGAAGAATTCAAGTTGGCGAACGCGGACATTTTCGGCAGCGACACGGAAACCGAGCGTCGCAAAGACAGTCCGACGCGCCGCGCGAAAGTTTCCAACCTGCATCTGGAGAGCAAGGCCATCACCGATTTGCTCGGCAAACTTTTGAAGAAGGGTCTGGCCGTGGATCATTACGCCGCGCAGGACAAGCCGCTGTTTGAATTGTCGGAAGGCGAAGGCGAGCGCGCGAACGTGACGCCGCTGTTTTCGATTCCCGAAATTCTCGAAGGCGTGAAGAACGTCGGCAAGAAAGGCATCCAGATGACGCGCTTCAAAGGTCTCGGCGAAATGGACGCCAAGGAACTTTTCGAAACCACGATGAATCCAGTGAAACGCAAGCTGCTGCGCATCGAACTTTCCGACGCCGTGGAGGCCGAAGAGATGTTTGTCACCTTGATGGGCGAGGAAGTCGAGCCGCGCCGCAATTTCATCGTGGATAACGCGCTGAACGTCCGCAACCTCGACGTTTAATTTCACAGAAACAATTTTTCCCGAATCCGTATCATGCCAGACGAAACTGAATCCTCACCACCAGTCCCACCGCAGCAACCGGAACAGCACGCGAGCGGCGGCGCTTACACGCAGGGCGAAAAGATTTCCAAAATCAATGTTGCCGACGAAATCAAAAATTCGTTCCTCGACTACTCGATGTCCGTGATCATTTCGCGCGCGTTGCCCGACGTGCGCGACGGATTGAAGCCCTCGCAACGGCGAATCCTTTACGCGATGCACGAGCTGTCGCTGTTCCCCGGACGCAAGCCTTACAAGTGCGCGAAAATCTGCGGCGACACTTCCGGCAACTACCATCCGCACGGCGAAGCGGTGATTTATCCTACGCTCGTTCACATGGCCCAGCCGTGGGCGATGCGCGAGAAACTTGTGGATGGCAAAGGTAATTTCGGTTCTGTCGAAAATGATCCGCCGGCGGCGATGCGTTATACCGAGGCGCGCTTGACGCATCTCGGCGCGGCCCTGATGCAGGACATGGACAAGGACACGGTGGATTTCGTCCCGAACTACGACGAGCGTCTCACCGAGCCGAGAGTTTTCCCGGCGGCATTTCCGAACCTACTCGTCAACGGCGGCACGGGCATCGCGGTTGGCATGGCCACGAACATGGCGCCGCACAATCTCGGCGAAGTCGTGGACGGCATCTGCGCGCAGATTGACCGGCCTGAAATCACGATTCCTGAATTGATGAAATTCATCAAGGGCGCGGATTTTCCGACCGGCGGTTTTCTCTGCGGCATCGAAGGCATCAAGAATTATTTCACCACCGGCAAAGGCAGCCTGAAGATTCGCGGACGCATCGGCGTGGAGGAGATGAAAGGCAACCGTGAACAGCTCGTCATCACGGAAATTCCCTACAACGTCAATCGCGCCGGGCTGGAAGAGCAGATTGCGGCGCTCGTAAACGACAAGATCATCACGGAAATTTCCGCGATGCGAAATGAGTCGGATGAGCATTGCCGTATCGTCATTGAATTAAAACGCGATGCGAATCCGAAGGTCGTCATCGCCAAACTGTTTCAGCACACGCAACTCGAAGTTTCGTTCAGCGTCAACGCGCTCGCAATCGACCACGGCCGCCCGAAGACGCTCAACCTAAAAGAAATCATCCAGTGCTACATTGAGCATCGTCGCGAAGTCGTTTTGCGCCGCACGCGCTTTGAATTGCGGAAGGCCGAGGAGCGCGCCGAGTTGCTCGAAGGCTACATCATTGCGCTGTCGAATCTCGATGAGTTCATCCACATCATCCGTTCCAGCAAAACTCGCGACGAAGCGCGCGTGAAACTGCTGGCGTTCGAGTGGTCGCGCGAGCAGGTGGAGAAGTGGGGCGTGCTCATCCGCAGCGAGGCGCGCTTGGACGCGGGCCGTTACGCGCTGACCGAGCGGCAGGTGGACGCGATTTTGGAACTGCGCTTGTATCAGTTGACCGGCTTGGAAATTGACAAGATTGACAAGGAATACAAGGCGTTGATCGAAGTCATCAAAGACTTGCTCGACATCCTCGCGAAAGAATCGCGCGTGATGGCGATTATCAAAGCGGAGTTGCAGGCCATCAGAGAAAAACACGCGACGCCGCGCAAGACGGAAATTGTTCCTGATGAAGGCGAGATTGCGATTGAAGATCTCATCGCGAACGAAGGCGTCATCATCACGCTCACGCACAACGGCCTGCTCAAGCGCACCAACGTCAGCCAGTATCGCGCACAGCGACGCGGCGGCAAAGGCGTCATCGGCATGACGACGCGCGAAGGTGAGACCGAGGCGGATAATGATTTCGTCGAACATCTTTTCACCGCGAGCACGCATGATTATTTAATGTTCTTCACGAACACCGGTCGGGTGTATGTCGAGCGCGTGCACGAAATTCCTGACATGGGTCGCGCCGCGAAAGGTCGCAGCATTGCGAATCTTTTGGAATTGAAAGCCGACGAAAAAGTCGCCGCGCTCATTCGCATCTTGTCTAAGACCGATGCGGATCGGAAAGACGTGACGTGGTCGCAGTCCGGTGAACTTTTCTTCGCGACCAAGCAGGGCACGGTCAAGAAAACATCGCTCAACGAATTCTCGAATGTCCGCAAGGGCGGCATCATCGCCATCGGCATTGAACCGGGCGATGCGTTGATTGATGTGAAACTCACGCGCGGCAGCACCGGCGAAGGTGATCACGGCGACGACGTGGTGCTAATTACGAAGGAAGGCATGAGCATCCGCTTTCACGAAACCGATGTGCGTTCGATGGGACGGGCGGCAGGCGGCGTGCGCGGCATCAATCTGGAACCAACGGATGCGCTCGTCGCGGCGGCAATTGTGGTTGCCGATTCCGCGTTGCTCGTCGCGGGCGAGAACGGCATTGGCAAGCGCACCGGCTTTGATGAATACCGGATTCAATCGCGCGGCGGTAAAGGCATCATCACCATGAAAACCGGCGACAAAACCGGCGGCGTTGTCGGCGCGCTCACAGTGAAGGACACGGACGAAATCATGTTAATCACCGTCGGTGGTCAGATGGTGCGTATCGGCGTTGGTGGCATTCGCGAAGCTGGTCGCAACACACAGGGGGTGAAACTCGTTAACCTTGATGCGAATGACAAACTGCAGGCAATTGCCCAAGTCATCGGCGAAGATAAAGAAGCGCCGGTCATCGAAAGTGAACCGGCGAAATAACCCGATAATCTAACTTGCTTTGGCCGCACAAATCGTGTTTTTTGTGCGGCCATTTTTTGTAGCATTTTAATCGCATGAAAAAACGCATCGCAATTCCGCTGGTCGCCATCATCGCAATGTTGGCGTGTTCGTCATCAACCTCGGCGCAAACCAACATCGTGACCGTGACCAACGTGGTCAGCGTCATGGTGACCAACGTCGTCACCGTGACCAATGTCGTCGCCGCTACGCCCGCGCCCGCACCTGCGCCCGCGACGCCCGCTGCGATTGAGATGGCGAAAAAATATCCGTGGGCGAGTTCAGTTTCTGCCGGCCTAACGATTACGCGTGGGAATAGCCACACGCTGTTGTATTCCGGTGCCATCGCGACCGACAAAAAAACGCCGGACAACGAATTTTCCCTCGGCGCATCCGGCGCTTATGGCAGCCAGAACTCGATTCAAACCGTAAATAACTACGGCGGCTTTGCCCAATGGAATCATCTGTTCACCGAAAGATTTTACGATTATGTGCGCGCGGATGCTAACCGCGATGTCATTGCGGATTTGGATTACCGTTTTAACCTCGGCCCTGGTGTCGGTTATTATTTGATTAAGCAGACCAACACAACGCTCGCGGTGGAAGCGGGTGCTGGCTACCAATACGAACATCTGGGCGGCGAATACAATTCCTTCGCCACCGCGCGTCTGGCCGAGAAATTTGAACACAAATTCAGCGACCGCGCGCGGTTATGGCAGACTGCCGAAATTCTGCCGCAGGTGGACAAGTTGCAAAACTACGCGGTCAATTTTGAAATCGGCATGGAAGCCTCCATCACCAAAACGTTCAGCCTTAAAACCACGCTCGACGACACCTATCAAAGCGAACCCGCCGCCAAACATTATCGTAACGACATCAAGCTCATCAGCGGCATCTCGTATAAATTCTAATTTATAAAAATATAAACGGCGGCGGAAAATTTATTTTCCGACGCCGTTTTTTTATTGCCGCCAATCAAGGCGACAACCGTTCAATTTTCCAAGAACCGTCCGATTGCTTTGCGTAATTAAAACGGTCGTGTAACCGGCTTGGCCGACCTTGCCAAAATTCAATTCGTTCCGGTCGCAAAATAAATCCGCCCCAGTTCGGCGGCAGCGGAATTTCAGCGGGAAATTTTACCTCCAGTTCGCGCCATTTTGCTTCGAGCGTCGCGCGGTCGGGAACGATTTCGCTTTGATTTGACGCCCATGCTGCGAGTTGGCTGCCGCGCGGACGCGATTTGAAATACGCCTCCGATTCCGCCACCGGCAATTTCGTCACGCTGCCCGCGACACAAACTTGTCGCTCCAAGTCCGACCAGAAAAATGTCAGTGCAGCGTTCGGATTTTCCGCCAGTTCGCGGCCTTTGCGACTGTCGTAATTTGTAAAAAAAATGAAGCCGCGTTCGTCCACCGATTTCAGCAGCACCGTGCGCGTCGAAGGTTTGCCATTTTTGTCCGCCGTCGCGAGCGTCATCGCGTTGATGTCGGCGGGACGATGATTGCAAATCGCACTCCAAAGTTTGTAGAGCGCGATACCGATTTTCCGCCAGCGGCTTTGCGATTGTTCGCCCGTCGCGTCGCGGAACCACGTTTCAAATTGCGAAAGTGGATTTGCGTCCAGCGCCGCGCGGTCGAGCGCGTCGCGCTGGTAATTTTCGCGGAAATCGCCAAGGTTCATTTTACATTTCCCGGAAAACGGTCAGGCCAAGCGCGATGATAAAAATAGCGAACGCCAGTCGCACACCGCTGCCGATGCGGACACGCGTTTCGTTTGCCGTCGCAAAACCCAGCAGGTCGCGCAATTTCCACGGCGTGACCGTGAACCAGATTCCCGCGACGACCAAAACGTAAGCCCACGTTTGAATGACTAGAACAAAAGGCGATTCACCGAGGTGTGGACGGCCGGTGTCCACCATCAATTTCGCGAGCAAAAGAAAAATTACCGCCAGCCCGCGCACGGCGAGAAAATCGCGCACAAAAATGCACGACAAAATGCCGACCGCCGCAAAGCCACCAAGCATCATCGGCTTGTAGGCCGAGAAATCTGCAATCGGCTCGTTGTTCACAATCCACAAGAACCACGCGGTCGCCAGCAGCATTAGCACAACGCCAGCGACGTAATGGCGGGGAAATCTTTGCACGCCAGCGGCAAATTTTTTAGGTTGTGCCAGCCCGTAAATTTGCGGCGCGGCCAAACCGGCGCCAAGTAAAATGGACAGCAAAGACAGTTTCATTTTGATAAATTAAACCACGAATTCACCTCAATAGACACGAAGAAACGGAATCTGGTCAAAAAAATTTCCGACCATCATTGGCGCTGTAAGTTGGATTTTTCCGAGAGTAGTTTCCACACGCGCAACGCTTCCGTTACACCCCACGCCTGCGCATCGCAGCCGCGTTGAGCGTGCGGCGCGTCGCCGTCGAGCAGTTCGGAAATCTGGCCGAGACAGCCTTCGTTCAAAATTTTTTCCGAGCTACCCAGATAACTTTTCGCCGCCGCCACCGCTTCTGGCGAAAAATTCCACACGCGCGCGAGCGCTTCGCAAAACGTCGGGAACGTCCACGTCCACGCCGTGCCGTTGTGATACGCAGGTTTGCGGCGCGTGTCCTCGTCGCCCGCATATTGCGGCCAATACGGCTCTGCCGGATTATTGAGCAAAAATCCGTCGCGCCAAATCGCCAGCGGCACGGAAACCGGTAACGGCGCGAGCGAGCGTAGCGCGCCCGGCACGACCAAATATTTTTGCGCCGCCGCGACGCAGCGTTGCGCGCGTTCGCCGGTGATGAGGCCGAGGCTCACGGCGAAGAGGCAATTGTTCCGCAGCGCGTCGCTCGCCGTCGCGTCGCGCGCGATGACATTTGATTTGGCAATCAGCACATCGGCGAACCAGCCGCGTTCTTCAAGCCAGAAAAGTTTTTCAAATGACGCCGTCGCATGGTCGGCCAGCTCGCTCCATTTTTTTTGTTCGGTCTTTTCAGAAATTTTTTCCAGTAATCGCAGCAGCCGAATCCACAAGACTTGAATCTCCACCGGATAACCTTCACGCGGTGTTCCTGCCGGATAATTTGTGTCCATCCAGGTGAAATGACTGGGACTCCAGATGAGCGCGGAGTCAGTATCCATGCGGATTCCATTGGGTGTTCCGCGCGAATAATTTTCTGCGATGCTCGTCAGCACATCGCGGATCGTGCGCGTGCTATCAACGCGCGCGTTGAAAAACTTCTTGTCATCCAAATCTTCGCACACGACGGCGAACCACAACGGCGCGTCACTCGTGTCGCGGTTGGAAACGTCGTTACCGTGGATTGTGTTCGGCAGCGTGCCGTCCTTTTCAAATTTGGCGAACGTGAGCAGAAGCTGTTTTACTTCATCCGTCATGCCTGCCGCCAAAAGTCCGCGTGCGCAAATCAGCGAGTCGCGGCCCCAATCCAAAAACCACGGATAACCGGCGATGACCGTTTTGCCGTCATCGCGGCGCACGACGAATTGTTTTGCCGCAAATTCAAGTTTCGCTGCAAAATTATTTCCGAGATTTCCGCTTTCCGCTTTCCGCTTTCCGCTTTTGAATTCTTCAAGTTCCGCCGTGAGCGTAAGCATGGTCTCTGTGCCTTTCGCGAGTGGAATTTCAAACCAGCCGGGACTGTAAGCATCGCCGCTGCCGGTCTGCCCGCGCGTCTGTTCAACCGGATGCGGGATGTTCTCGCACCATTCCGGCTGCGCGTGGTATTCGCCCGCGTCGGTGAAGACGCGGAGTTGGCGATCAACGGCGGGCGTGAAGGCGAAGCCCGGTTTCTTTTCAAACAAATGGAGGTTGGACGAGAAGTGAAAATCCGCGCCGTCATTACGTTTTGTCTCGCTGTGAAAATTTCTATCTTCGATGTCCACGCGCACGGTCAAACTCACCTTGGCGTCAGCGGGCAACTGTTTTCCGCGCGCAAGTTTTTCCGTTGGACGACGGAAATGAAAGATAGTCGTATTTTTGCCTTCGAGCATTTCCGCGCGCAGTTCAATTTCCACCGTGCGGCCGTCGCCGGCGTTGGCGACAAAATTCCAGACGGCGGGCGAACCGGCTTGGAACGACGCAAGACTTTTGAAATCGAGCGGCGAAAGAAAACCGTCGGCGTTCACCCAGGCGCGGAGGCGCTTGACGAAAACGTGGCGGTCCACGGGAACGGTCGGATTCAAATTTGCGCCGAGCGCGCAGTCGTATTTGGAATTCACGCGGCCAAAATCAACGCACAAGCGCGCCATGCCGCCGATGCCGTTGGTCAGCAAAACCAAAGCGGCAGGAGATGGCAGATGGCAGATGGCAGATGGCGGCGCGGGTTCGGGCGCGAGAAAACGAATGGTGGCCGAAATTTTTTGCGAGGTGGTGGCGTAACGTTCCAAAATTAATTCCGTTTCCGCCGCTGAATCGCGCGGCGAGAAGCAGGCGATGTGGCGGTCGCCGACGGCGAGGGATTGGACGTGCGTTTTAGAATTTTGAATTTCCGATTCTGCATCCTTGGTTTCAAGCGTCGCGCGGAATTGCGCGGAATCTTCGACCAGCAACCAATGACCCGGCGGCACGAGTGTCACGCGGCGGGCGTCGAGCAAAGTCCATTCGATGACGCGCTGGAAAACTTTTCCGGCTTCAACTTCGGCCAGCAAATCGGCGAACGGAGTTTTGGCGTCGCGCGCGGCGAATTCGCTGGCGGCGGCGAGGAAATTTTTTGGCGACAATGAAATTTTTTCTGCGAGCCAATGCCAGTCGAGTCCGTCCACGGTTTCGGTGGAATTGATTTTGCCCAATGATTGTAAGGCAAATGCGGCTTGGGCGCGCGCGCGGCGGTAATTTTCTCCGCTCAAGCCGATGGGTTTCAGGTCGGGTGCGAGGCAAAAAACCGCGCCGGGTGCGAGTATGAATGTGCTTTCGGTTTTGGTTCCGGAAGATTTCGGAAGCGGCTGTTCCAGTAGATCAATTAGATAATTTGCCGTCGCGATTTGCTGGTTTGGAAAAATAATTTTCTGTTCCGCTTCCGTATCGGTGTTCGCCAAAATTAAAACGGAATCTTTGCCGTCGGCGGATTCGCGGAGCAGGGCGTAGATCGGCGAGTCGGGCGCGCTCAAGCGCGTGAGTTTTGCACCGTCGAAAAAGCACGGATGGTTGGAGATGATTTCGTTAAGTCGCGCGAGTTCGGGCACGATGTTGACGACGTTGTCCCAGTTCAATCCGGTGTTGCCGTGGACGCGGATTTTTTCGGCGGCGAGCCATTCCACGCCGCAAGTGAAACCGAAGCCGCCGCTCGGACTCGTCAGCGCGCACAAGCGGTTTCGCAAGAGCGACCACGCAACTCCTTTGTCAGCGAGACGACTGTTGTCGTGCGTTTCGGAATAATGAACGTAGCTGCCGATGCGTTCGTTCTGGCGATTGGCGTAGTCGAGATACCACGCGACTTCGCGGCCGGAATAATTTTGAAACAGTTCGGAATACGCCCATTGCATGCCGCCTTCGGTGAGCAAACTTTCGGTGGCGTCCCATGAGCCGCCGAGGCCTTCGAGCAGAAAAATGGTTTCGGGAAATTCTTCCTGCACGCGGGCGATGATGTATTGCCACGCGGCGGTGGGAACTTTGTAACCGGCGTCGCAGCGGAAACCGTCCACGCCGCGCCGACACCAAGTGATGAGCGAATCGGCGATTAAATCCCACAGCTTCACGTCGTGTTGTTCGAGTTCGACTAAGTCTTCCCAGACTGTTCCCCACGCGCCGGGCGATTCAAATTCGCCGTCGGCTTTTTTTAGAAAAAATTCAGGATGATTTTCCTGCAACGTCGAACCCCAGCCGGTGTGGTTAATGACGATGTCAATGAAGACGCGCGCGTTGAGCGAATGTGCGGCGTAAGTGAGTTCGCAAAATTGGTCAATGCCCGTCGTGCGTTTGTCGAACTCGACGAGCGCGGGATCCACGGCGGTCAAGTCGAGCGCGGCATACGGACTGCCGAAACGCCCGAAGCGTGCGTAGGTCGCGGGCGTCGGATGCACGGGCAGTAGATGAATAATTTTGCAGCCGAGTTTGTTGACGATGATGGGCAGTTGCTTGGTGAGGTCGCGAAATTTTCCCGACGGCGGCAACGTGGCGTAGCCTTGCGCTTCAAGCGATTTGAGTTGTAGCTCCAATTTCTCGTCGGCGGTGGAAGCGAGATTTTTAGTCGCGCCAAACAAACGGGTGAAGGCGCAGTAAATTGTGTTGGCAGTGCGCGCGAAATTGGGGTGGACGGAAATTCCCACATCGGAGCCGTCCGGCCAGTGTTGCCAGTTTTTTTCGTCGAGCAAGTAAGCCTTCGCTTTGAAGTAGCCGACTTCGGCGAGCGGGAGTTCGATTTGCCAGCCGTCGGCGGTTTTTTGCATGGGCAAATCGCGCCACGAGGAATTGGCGACGACGCCTTGGCCGCCGTGCGCGGAAAGAATTTCCTGGCGGCGGGCGGCGGCGCGACCGAGGTTGGTGCGGAGGCGCGCCGTCCATTTTTTTTGCGCGGCCGGATTTGTGTCGGCGCGGATTGTGAAAAGAATTTTATCGCCGACGAAACGCAAAACGCGGTCGCCGGTGGCCGGAGCCATGACTGGTTTGGGTAAATCCACCTGCAAAAGTTTTAACAGGAAGCGGCGCGGGGCGAAATAAAAATTGGATTTGGTTTTTTCTTTGGGTTGCGTTGCTGGCGTTGGCGATTTAACTTGGCAGCGAATTTGCTGAAAATTCATCAATGCCGACGCCAACATTAAATCCGGGTGAGGAAGCTCAATTGTTGCAGACGATTGAGATGTTCGAGGTGATTGTGCAGTCGCAGTCGGGCGATACGCAGTCGCTGGAAATTCTCAAGGAGGCTTACTCGAAGCTCGGTCGCGAGGATGATTTGATTAATACGGCGAAGCGCATCGCGCAGGCGTATTTGCAGCAGGGGCAATTATCATCGGCAATTTTGGAATACGAAACGGTGTTGCAGCGGCGACCGGATGATGCGGATGTGCGCGCGGCGTTGCGGCAGATTGAGGAGAAGGCGAGTAGCGCCGTGGTGCAGCCGGCGAATGACGCGGTCTCGCTGGCGTCGGTTTCCGAGACGACGCAGGTGCGGCGCAAGACGCGGACGGCAGCCTCCGAGGACATTGATGACGGGCGCAAGACGATGTATAAGATTTACGTCGAGAGCAAATTAATCACGGCGGGGGATTTTGATTTGTGCTGGCGGAATGTGGATTTGACTTTGGCGCCGACGGATCCGGTGGAGCCGTTCATTCAGATGTTGCATGATAAAGGGATTTTCCTGCTGGATAAATCCATCAAGTTGCTTTCCGACAAATCGCGCGTGGCGTATCTGCCGTTGGATCGTTATGACGTGGACATGGATTTGACGCGCGGTTTTCCTTCGGATGTGTGTCGGCGTTGGTGTGTGTTGCCATTTGATCGCATGAGCAAGGCGATTATGGTCGCGACGGCAAATCCTTTTAATCAGCAGGCGGCGAAGGAACTTTCCGAAGCGACCACGCATCGTTTGCTGTGGTATCTCGCGCCCCCGAACGACATCGTTTCCAACCTGCGCAAAGCTTTCCGCTGACATGGCCAAAATAAAATCATTCGCGGAACGGATCGCCGACGCCCTCGTTGAGGACGGGTTGTTGAGCGCGAACCAGATTGAGGAGTTGCTGGAGCGCCAGAAAAAGGAAGGCGCGCGGCTGGTAAAACTGCTTACGGATAAAGATAAGCAGTATGTCAGCCCTGACGATTTGGCGGTCAGCATGGGCCGGGTGTTGAATGTTCCACCGATAAATCTTTATCGCATCAACATTTTGCCGGACATAACGGATTTGGTGCCGCGCGACACGGCGCATAATCACAAGGTGGTTCCCGTCAGTCGGCTGGAGAATCGCTTGTTCCTCGCGATGGCTGATCCGTTGAACGTGATGGCGCTCGACGACGTGAAGCGCATCACCAAGATGGAAATTTTTCCGCTCATCGCGTCGGAAAAAGCGATCACGGATAAATTAAATGCTATTGATGCCGCCAAGACCGGCTCGATGGAAGACATCATTCAGGATGCACAAAAACGGAGTGACGCCGAGGCTGGAGAAAATGGCGAAACCATCGAGTCCGTCCGCGAAGCGATGGAGGAAGTCAACCTTGACCAACTTGCCGCGTCGAGTGAAGAAGCGCCGGTCATCAAGCTGGCAAATTTAATTGTCCTGCAAGCAATCAAAGACCGCGCCAGCGACGTGCATCTGGAGCCGTTTGAAAAAGTTATGCGCCTGCGTTACCGCATTGACGGTGTGCTGCTCGACGCCACGCCGCCGCCGAAACAGATGCAACTCGCGCTGGCCTCCCGTTTCAAAATCATGTCGAACCTCGACATCGCCGAACGCCGGTTGCCGCAGGACGGACGTATGCGCGTTAAGGTCAGCGGCCGCGATTTCGATTTGCGCGTTTCCGTTTTGCCGACCGTTCACGGCGAAAAAATCGTGCTCCGCGTGCTTGACAAATCTAATTTGTCCGCGAGCCTCGACAAACTTGGTCTCGATCCCGAAACCTTCAAACAATTCAAGAGCGCCATTGATGCGCCACACGGTTTGATTCTCGTCACCGGCCCGACGGGTTCCGGTAAAACGACCACGCTTTACTCCGCGCTGAACGAGCTGAACAATCCGCAGTGGAACATCATCACCGTCGAAGACCCGGTGGAATTTCAGATTCCCGGCATCAATCAGGTGCCGACGAAAAAAGACATCGGACTTTCATTTGCCAACGCGCTGCGCTCCATTCTTCGTCAAGACCCGGACATCATCATGATCGGGGAAATCCGCGATACCGAAACGGCGGAAATCGCCATTGAAGCCGCGCTCACCGGCCACCAAGTGTTGTCCACGATGCACTGTAACGACGCGCCCGGCGCCATCGCGCGTCTCGACGACATGGGCATCGCGCCATTTTTGATTTCGTCCTCCGTGATTTTGTCCTGCGCGCAACGCCTCATGCGCCGCATCTGTTCGCATTGCAAAGAACCGGTGACGTATCCGGCGAAAATGTTTGAAGACCTTGGCATTGACCCGGTCGTGTTTGATGGCGTGCAACTGTATCGCGGACGCGGCTGCGACCGTTGCAAAAATTCCGGTTACGTCGGGCGTATGGCCATCATCGAAGCCATGACCATCACCGACCAGATTCGCAAACTCATCATCTCCCGCGCCAGCACGCGCGAAATGGCCAAGCTCGCCGTCAATCAGGGAATGCACACGCTCCGCATGGTCGCGCTCGACCGCGCCCGCGAGGGAATTTCCACGCTCGAACAAGTGATGGTCGGCACCTCCGCCTACTAAAAATTCCGGTTGGGATTATGCGTCTGCGGCCCGTCCGTCAACCACGGCGGCAACTGCGCCTGCCAACTCGGTTTCGTCGCAACTGGTTTGGGTGCGGGCGTGCTGATGCCTGGCAACGGCGTGATGCCCGTCGGTTTTGAAAAGACATTTTCCAGCGGTGCAATGCCGCGTCCGTTGGGATTCACTATCGGTGTTTGTTGGAGAAATGGATCCGGCGCGGGCTTGGCAGGCGTGGTAAAACGCGTTGTCACCTGCACTTTGTCTGGCGGCGATTGTGGTTCCATCATCGCCCGGAACCGCTCCATGTCCGCCAACTGTTCCGGCGTTTGCTTCGGTTGGTTAGGCTGGGAAAAGCCCCCGCCGTTCCACGCTGAAATAGGTTTGCCATCCGGTCCCGCCTCGGCCTCCGGCGCATTCAAAAACTGGTTGAAGTAGCGCGTTCCCGGCTCCATTTTTGGCGGCGGCTGGTGGAACGGATCGCTCCCGTCATTTTTATTTTTGAGAGCGAACGGATTATTGTCATCCCGTTCGCGCCAGAGCGGGCTGACCGAACGGGCGTTGGTAGCCGCCATCGCCGTCGCCCGACTTTCGCGTAGCATAAACTTCTCTTCCAGCGACAAGTTTTTTTCCTCCGGCTTTTCCTGCTGCACGCCGAGAATTTGTTCTGGTGTCTGAATGCCGAGAATCTGCTCCGGTGTAAGCAACGTCCAATTTTTGCGCCGATCCAGCGCTTCTTTTACCGAAGGGTTATTGGCGTCCGGCGACAGCACTGGCTTGGGCATCGGCAAATTATCCGGCGTGTAATCGTGGAAGAGTTCATGCGGCGCATTGTAATCGCCCACATGATGATCCGCGCCAGGCATGAAGGCATTCGCCTTGTCTGCCGTCGCATCCGCCGGTTTGGAAAAAATAATTGTCTGCTGCGCCCGCGCGGCCAACCCCAATGTTGCCAACGCCAGCATCACGACCAATCTGGACGGTAAAAAATACATCTTGCTCACTACACGCTAAAACAATGGACAACCTCCGTCAAAAAAGAATTCAAAATGAAAACCACGCGCCGCCGAAATCCTTGCTCCTTGCTCCTGACTTCTTGCTTCTTTTACTGCCGTTCGTATTCGCCCTTGCCGAGCCGTTTATAAACTTGGAAGCCTGATTTCTTCGCGTCCGAGATGGAGAGCGGCTTGAGTTTGTGCGGCGTGCTGAACCCGGAAATAATTTTACGCACCGGCTTTTTGCACGCCGGACATTTGGAGAGCGGTGCGGCGGAAATTGGACGGTTCAAAGTGAACGTCCCGCCGCACACTTTGCAATCACCGTCGCACAACTCGTATTCGTAAAGAGGCATGGCCTATTTTTTCAAAAACGCGCTGAACAAGTCAATGGGCAGCGGCA
>CAILDU010000009.1 GCA_903833055.1 uncultured Verrucomicrobia subdivision 3 bacterium
ACGTTTTTTTCACCACGGTCCGCCTCCCGCAGGATGCGAATCTTGTCTTCCGTCGTATACCGTTTGCCTTTCATCGTCTGGTCCTTTCTTGTGGCCCAGACTAACACATCAACTGGCCTGAAAAAGCCGAGTCACATCAGCGCGGTCAATCGTGACGAGCAACGCCGCAGTATCGAACGGTTTGTTGATGAAATGATACGCGCCGCGTTTGGTCGCTTCGACGGCGGCTTCAAAAGTCGCCGCGCCGGTGAGCACAATGACCTCGGCGTTCGGCCAGGATTTTTTGATGAGCGGCAACAGGTCGAGGCCGTTCGCGTCGGGCAAATTCAAATCCAGCAGGATGACATCCGGGGCTTCGGCAGTGAAAAGTTTTTTTAACGCCGCACCGTTTTCGGCCTCGGTGACGGTGTATTCGCTTTCCAAAATGGATTTGAGCAACAAGCGTAAATCCGCTTCGTCATCCACAATGAGAATTTTACCTTTCATGATTTTTTTAATTCTTCCGAACACAAGCTGCGATGAACGCATCAAAAATTTTGCGGTGCGCGGCGTAACGCGGGGTCAACCGTTCCGGATGAAATTGCACGCTCAACAGGAACGGCATTTCCCGCGCGGCTTCCGGTTTCAATTCCATCGCCTCGACAATTCCATCCGCGCTGACCGCCGTGGCGACGAATGGTTCCGCCGTTTTCCGCACCGCCTGATGGTGCGAACTGTTCACGCCCAAAACCCGTTTGCCCGCAATCTTGGCGAGCAAAGAGCCGGGTATCAACGCCGCTTCATGCACCAATTCAAACGCTTTATCGAGCTGCTGATGGTTCAACGCGCCCGGCACTTGCTGGCGAATGTCCGCAACAAGCTGGCCGCCGAACGCGATGTTGAGCAGTTGATGTCCACGGCAAATCGCCAGCAGCGGTTTGCGTTGGCGAAAGGCTTCTTCAATCAAAATCAGTTCGCGCAAATCGCGCGCGCCGCCGTCGGGCGTTTGCTCGACGGTTTTTTTTATTTTGCGCGGCAGCTTCGCGTCGTAGAGGTCGGAATTGATGTCGTCGCCGCCCGTGAGCAGCACGCCTTCCACGCGGCGAACGCATTCGGCGAGCACGGCGCGGTCGATGGTCGTGGGAATGGTGACGGGAATGCCGCCGGAATGCAGCACGGCGAAATCATATTTCACCGAAAGGCTGGCGGATAAATCATGGAACTCCACACCGCGCTTTTCGATGCTGGGGGAAACTAAAATCAACGGACGACTCGCCATGCGCCGAAGATAAACCATCCGCGCGAATTGTCAGGGGAAAATCGCGCTCGACAAAATAAGCGGTGGGGAATAATTATCTTTGTGACTTAGATTGATTAAGTCGTCTTTTAAGGTGATAAAAACATGAAGACTTCACAGCGTAGATTCATTGGTGTTGGCATTCTCATCACTGCGATTTTGGCGGCGGCAGCATTTCAGATTTTCGGTCATGGCCTAATCGTTGTGACCGAAGTGCATCCCATTACGCCGCCAGAAATGACTGCAAAAAACATGGACATGGCTGGTGGCCAAATCATTGATTATAGTCGCGTTTGCTTTTTGACCATCATTGGAATCGTTGGATTTATTGTTGCACTTTTGCCAAATCAGCGCGAGAAGTCCGACACTTAAAAACGCAAGAGTGACTCCTGTTTTTCCAACATTACCCACACACACCACGAAGGCAGTTTTCACCAGTCCGACCAGCGAATTGCGCCCGGCACTTTGCCCGCCGGTTTGCCGGGCACGGATTTAATGCGGCACTTTTTCTCCAGCAGCTTCAGGATTTTTTCCACCGCCTGCATGACCGTGAGCCGGTTCGTGGGCAGTTCGATTTCCGGCTTCAGCGGCGGTTCATACGGCGAGGAGATGCCGGTAAAATTCTTGATTTTGTTTTTGCGCGCCTTGGCGTAAAGCCCTTTCGGATCGCGCTGCTCGCACACGGACAACGGCGCGTTGACAAAAACTTCGATGAACGTGCCAACCGGCATCAGATTACGCACGAGATCGCGGTCGGCGCGATGCGGTGAAATAAAAGCGGAAATACAAATGAAGCCCGCGTCGGAAAATAACCGCGCCACTTCGCCCACGCGCCGGATGTTTTCGTGGCGATCGCGTTCGGAAAAATCCAAATCGCTGCACAAGCCCTGTCGCACCGAATCGCCGTCGAGGATGAACGGCTGGCAGCCGCGCCGGAATAATTCGCGTTCCAGTTCGGTCGCGATGGTGGATTTGCCGGACGCAGAAAGTCCCGTGAGCCACACGACGCAACCGCGATGGCCGTGGCGCTGCTCGCGCTCGCGCAACGGAATTTTTCCGGTGTGCGGATGCAAATTGCTGGCGGTCGGCTTGGCCTTCATGCGTTTCAAATTTTTCCGCGAATCGCTTTGACTGGCAATCAAAATTAAATCCCCGCCGCCGGAAATTTTTCACGAATCTGCGCGCGCAGCCGTTCTTCGTCGTCCGGCTGATAGCGGCGGCGGTTGACGAGGCGCACCACGGCGTCGAGCAATTCCAGCCAGTCTTCCAGCGGCGGTTCCGGCACGCGCTGCCAGACATCGAACCGCTTGGCGCGTTGGAAAAAATGATACTGGTGCCCAACGTGATGGGCATACACTTGCAGTTTTTCACCGTCCTCGGTGACGCGCTTCCAGGCAATTTCGGCTTTAGGCATGAGAAATTATTCGGGCAAATCCACACTCGCCACGGCCATCGCGGCAATGCCTTCTTCGCGGCCAATGAAACCCATCAATTCGTTCGTTGTCGCCTTCACGCCGACGTGTTCCATATTGATGTTCAAGGCTTCGGCGATACAGAATTTCATCGCCTTGATGTGCGGATAAATTTTCGGCTCCTGCGCGATAACCGTCGCATCCACGTTCACGATTTTGCCATTTCGCAGCGCGACGATGCGCGAGGCTTCTTCCAGAAAAATTTTGCTCGGCACATTCTTCCAACGCGGATCGGTGTTTGGAAAAAAGTGGCCGATGTCTTCTTCGCCAATCGCGCCAAGCACCGCGTCGCAGATGGCATGCATCAGCGCGTCGGCGTCCGAATGGCCGTCGAGACCTTTCGAGTGCGGAATCTCCACGCCGCCGAGAACGAGCTTGCGCCCGGCGACCAATTGATGAACGTCATAACCAATGCCAACATGAACCATACGGAGACTGTAACTTTATTTGCGGACGGCAAAAAGAAATTTCCTGAAGTTTTCGCCACTGATGAAACACGGATTAAACACAGATTGTGAAAAGTAAAAATTTTCCGTGTTCCGTCCGTGTTTAATCCGCGGCTAAAAATTATTTCGCCATCTTCGCCTTGATGCCGCCGAGCATCAGGTCTTGCACGGTGGTCAGATATTTCACGCACGCGGCCTGATACAGCCCGGGATTGGCCGTGGCTTCGTAGTAAGTATTTTTGTAAGTATTGCCCGTGCCGCCGAGGACGCCGATGACATTTACCACCGCGTCGCCGGTTTTTTGGCCGGTGGTCGTCACGTCAACAAAGTCGGAAACATATTCGTCCGCGCCGAACGCGTTATTTTTCATCTTCACAAATTCACGACCGCCATTATACATTGAGTCGTCGAAAAAGAATGAGCAACGGCTGACCTTGGAAATGCTGATCTGCGGTTTGGTCGTCATCTTGGCGGAAAAACTAAACGTGCCGCCGTTCGCTTCCATCTGGCAGAAATCCACGACCAAATAAACGTGCACCGCCGCCACGCCAGTCGCCTTCGCGATGACTGCTTCCTTCGTGAACGGCGCGCTCATGCCGATGTAGGCAGTCATAGAATTCCCTTTGCTCAAGGCCATTTCATCGCCGAACAGCACCACGGGCATTCCGCTTGGCGAAAATAATTCTGACGGTTCGCCGGAAAACATTCCGCCCGAAACTTCCATCGGCGACGTCTTGAAATGCGATTTCATATCCGCATAATCCGGCAGCGCGGCGTATTCCGTATACGGCATCACGTCGAGACCGAGCGACTGAAGACCCTTCGTAAAATTTGTATAAGTCTGGTCGGTGATCGCCTGAAACGTCGCCGTGTCAAGGCCGAGCAATTTGATGTGTGAGTTGACATACGCCGCGCCCTCACCCGCGCTGCCCGCGTGCGAGCCGCCATCTTTTTTCGTGATGAACTGCACGTTGAACGCCGTGATGACCACCTTCTTGCAAGTCTTCAATTGCTTGAACGAATCCACCGTCACGGATTTTGCCGGCGTCGGCGCGGCGTCCAATTGAATGGGCGGCGGGCCGAACGATTTCTTAAGGAAGCCAACCAAATCGGCATTGGCCGTCGGTTGAAATGCCGCCAAGACACAAGCCGTTACGATCGTGAAAACAAGTTTTTTAAGGTTCATAGAAATTTTGATTTGCGAACGCGCGAGATAATCGGCGAAAGAAAAAAACGTGCAAGCCAAAATCAAGCCGTCGGAACCGTAAAGAAAAACGTCGCGCCCTTGCCCAATTCACTTTCCACGCGCACCTCGCCGCCGTGCGCCTGCACGATGTGTTTCACGATGGAAAGTCCCAAACCCGTGCCGCCTTGGTCGCGCGAACGCGCCTTGTCCACGCGATAAAACCTTTCAAACACGCGGTCAATCGCTTCCGGCGGAATGCCCGGCCCGTCGTCGCGCACAAAAATTTCCACTTTGCCGTCGTCGAGTTTTTTTCCGCCGACGCGCACTGAACCTTGCGCGCGACCATATTTAATCGCGTTGTCCACGAGGTTCGCGAGCACTTGATCCAGCCGGTTCACGTCGCCATTCGCGGTGAGTTCCGGCACGTCGTTGACGAGTTCCACATTTTTATTTTCCGCCTTCGCATTCAAGTCCGTCAAAACTTTTCCGGCAAGCGCGCGCAGTTCGACCGGTTGGAGATTTAATTTTATCTTCTCGGATTCCAACGCGGAAATCGTCAGCAAATCCTGAATCAACAAATCAAGCCGGTTCGCATTGCGCTCAATGATTTTTAGAAAACGCTCGGCCACTTCGGGATTATCGCGCGCGCCGTCGAGCAGCGTTTCGACGTAACCTTTGATGAGCGAAAGCGGCGTGCGTAACTCGTGACTGACGTTCGCGACAAATTCTTCGCGCGTGCGCTCAAGCTGTTTCAGCCGCGTCAAATCACGGAACACCAAAATCGTCCCGTCGCGTTCGCCGGCGGCGTTTGTGATGACGGCGGCGTTGACCTGTAGCCAGCGCTCGTTCAAATCCGGCAGCTTGATTTCGTAATCGAGCACCTGCTGTTCCGCCTCGACGCGCTGGACAAGTTCGTCCAGTTCGTGCAGTCGCAGCGCTTCGACGATGGTTTTGCCGCGCAATTCGGTCTTGAGGCCGAAGAGATTTTTGAACGCGCGATTGACGAGATAAATTTTCCGGCTGCGGTCGAGCAACAATAAACCTTCGAGCATCGAGTTGAACAAAACTTGTTGCTGCGCCTTGGCGTCGAGCGATGTCTGCTGTTGTTTGCGCTGCGAAGTTTCAATCTCTGCCGCGCGCCGTTCCGCCTGCGCGCTGAACTTCGCCCGCCACCAGAAATGGAGGCCGATAATCGCGGCGAGCGTGAGAATGAAAAGGAAAAACCACACGAGGATTATTTAGCCACAGATTGAACACGGATGAAACACGGATTTTTCAAAACGGCACAAAGGCTTTTCCCCATCTGTGTTTCATCCGTGTTCAATCCGTGGCCAGAAAAATTTATTCCACGAAGCGATACCCAACGCCGCGCACCGTATCCAAATGCTTCGACGCCGCGCCGATTTTTTCGCGCAAGCGCCGCATATGAGTATCCACCGTGCGCGTGTCAATCACGCTGTCGTATTCCCACACATCGCGCAAAAGCTGGTCGCGCGATTGCACGCGACCTGCGCGCTGCGCGAGGACGGTGATGAGCTTGAACTCCGTCGCCGTCATCTCAATCGGCTTGTTCTTCCAAGTCACAATGTGGCGCGGAAGATCAATCAGCAGATCGCCGAAGCGCAGTTGTTCCTTCGGCTTTTCCTCGGTTTGAAAACGCGAAAGAATTTTTTTCACGCGCAAGAGCAGTTCGCGCGGACTGAACGGCTTCGTCAGATAATCATCCGCGCCGAGTTCGAGGCCGAGCACGCGGTCAATCTCCGCCGCCTTGGCCGTGAGCATGATGATGGGAACCTTCGCCGTCGCCGCGTCGAGGCGCAGCGTCTTGCAGATTTCGAAGCCGTCCATCTCCGGCAACATCACGTCCAGCACGATGAGATCGGGCGTTTGGCTGCGGGCTTTTTTGAGCGCCTCCGCGCCATCCGCCGCCGTGGTGACGGCGTAACCGG
>CAILDU010000010.1 GCA_903833055.1 uncultured Verrucomicrobia subdivision 3 bacterium
AACCTCGTTGGTCGCCCAGTTGCCGTCCGAACCCATGCCGTAATGCCCGCCGTTGAGCATGTTCAAAATCGTCGTGCCGATGTGCTCCATGAGTTCGCGCTTGAGCGGACCGCCGTTGTAATATTCCGAACTGGCTGAGATATTCCAGAGGCCGACATTTTTGCCACCGGTGCCGACGCTGCTCCAGCCCCAAACATGATCCACGCCGAGGTCGGCGCTGTATTTGTATTTGTCCTCGTATTGCCCGGCGTAAATGCCGTTCGTCCACAACGAAACTTCCACCGGCGCGCCCTGCACACCGATGGCCGCGCCGCCGGAAACTTCCATCAACCGGTTGCGTTGTGCGTCCACGCTCATCCAGTTGAAAATGGAACCGGCGTAAATATTGTCGCGGCATTCGCCCATCCCCCACGCACCGTCAATGCTGCGATGATACCAGATCGCAGTGACATAAAAACCGGTTGAACCGCGCAACAGGGAATAATGCACTTCCAGCACGCTGTTTGATTCCGACGTGGTGGACAAAGCAATTTCCGCGTAGTTACCGCCAGTGGTAGCCGGATCTGTGATCAGAGAATAGGTGAAGGTCAGCCCCTGATTATTGCTGTTCTCCCAATACAACTTGCCGCCGTTGTTACCGCCGGAAAGCAAATTGAGCGTCTGCGTGCTGCCATTATTATTGAACGTGTAATTAATCTGATTGATGGTTCCGCCCGACTTCGTGCAGAGAATCGAGACGATGCCATTACCAATCGTCACCGTGCTGCCGCTGTCCGTGAGCGTCACATTCGCGCCCGCGCCCGTGCCGCCGCCGGGAATATTGGCGACGGCGGAAACGGCAAAAGCCAGACTGGCGACCAGCATGGTGATGCGTGCAAAAAATGAATTCATCGGTGAACGTGGGAAGATACGTCATCCACGCAGCCAAAGCTAATCCACTAAACTGGTGACAGCACCACAGCCACAGAACTGTCGCTGCCGCATTTTGGAAAGCGAAAACGGGTTTTGCAGTTGACTGCAAAACCCGCTGTCCGTGATAAAAATTCTGAAAGTAAAATTACCGATTTACGCCCAAAGTTTTTCCGGATAATCGCCCTTGGCAATCAGCTTGCGGATGTTTTCAACGACCACCGGACGGTCTTCGCGATAAGTCACGCCAAACCACGAATCGGCCGAGCGCAGCACTTTGCACTTGGCTTTGCCGCTGGTCACAAGGTCGCCGATGGTCGCGGGAATGAGGCACTCCGATTTCTGTTCGTCGCCACTTTTTTTCATGAAGTTTTCAAACGCCACGTTGAGCTGCGGGAACAGCGCGGGCGTGAAGCCCCAGAAATTCATCGAGACCGCCTCGTCGCCGGTGAGTTTGGTGACACTGCCGTCCGCACCGGTGTTTTTCGCACCGCCGCCGTCACGCTCAATCTTCGTCATCTCGACGATGTGCGTGAGATAATTATTCGCGTCCACGCGCGAAACGCCGCGCGCCACGCTGCCGTGATCGGACAAGGTGTTTTTCAAAATGAAACCAACCATGGCGTAGTCCGGCGCGTCGGAGGTGAGGTGCTGCGCGAGGATTTTATAGGCGTGCTGGCCGTAGAAATCGTCGGCGTTGATGGCGGCGAAGGGTTCCTTGATGGCATCCTGCGCCATCATAATCGCGTGCGTGGTGCCCCACGGTTTGGTGCGGCCTTCCGGCAATTTGTAAGGCGCGGGCAATTTGTCGAGTTCCTGATAAACATATTCCACGGCGATGCGCTGCTCGAAACGCGCGCCGATGATTTCGCGAAATTGCGCCTCAATGTCTTTGCGAATGACGAAGACAAGTTTGCCAAAACCCGCGCGCATCGCGTCGTAAATTGAGTAATCAATAATGGTCTCGCCGTTGGGGCCGACGGGATCAATTTGTTTAAGTCCACCGTAGCGGCTGCCCATGCCAGCGGCGAGAACGAGCAATGTCGGTTTAGTCATGTCGGGATTTTAATTTTTCGCGCGCAGCTGTCGAGAAAATGCGGCAACATTTACCATCGGCCACCGCTTGCGACTTAAGTCAGTAATAGATATGCTTTGGTCAAAAGTGGACATTCCCCTTTTTCAGAAATCCGCTAAAACTATCCTCGAACATTTGAACCCGCACGCGCCACCAGCCGGTCGCGTTCTCTAAAATAAAAATTAAAATTATGGAACATAAAAAACGTATCGTAGAAAAGGACGCTCCGCTGAAGAAAGATGATTTGATCGTCATCACTGGCGCGGGCGGTTTCATCGCCGGCAACCTCGCTCTTTATTTTAAGAAAAAAGGTTTTACCAACATTCGCGCGGTGGATAAAAAACCGATTTACGAATGGTATCTGCACGTCCCCGGCGTGCAAAATCTTTGTCTCGACGTGAGCATCGAGGCCAACTGCCATCGCGTGTGCGAAGGCGCGGTGGAAGTTTACAACCTCGCCGCCGACATGGGCGGCATGGGTTTCATCGAAAAATTTCGCGTGGAATGTCTGCGCTCGATTCTCATCAACACCAACATGGTTGAAGCCGCCTACAAAGCGGGCGCGCGCCGTTACTTTTTCTCCAGCTCCGCCTGCGCTTATAATACGTTGTTGCAGCAGGACCCGAAAGTTCGCGCGCTCAAAGAATCCGACGCTTACCCCGCGATGTCCGAACGCGGCTACGGCTGGGAAAAATTGGTTTCCGAAATGTTCTGCGAGGAATACTGGCACGAACGCGGCATGAAAACTTTCATCGCACGTTTCCATAATGTTTATGGCCCGAACGGAACGTGGGACGGTGGCCGCGAAAAAGCGCCCGCCGCGATGTGCCGCAAAATGATCGAGGCGATTGATAAAAAAGATTTGAGCATCAACATCTGGGGCAACGGCGAACAGACGCGCAGCTTCATGTATATTGACGATTGCGTGAAGGGCATTGACATGATTACGCATTGCGACGAACTCGTGGCGACGCCGATCAATCTCGGTTCGAGCGAACTTGTTTCCATCAACACACTCGTCAGCAAGGTGGAAAAAATTGCGGGCAAGAAATTGAAACGCTCCTACAACTTGAACGCGCCGCAAGGTGTCGCGGGTCGCAATTCGGACAACACGTTCATCAAAAAAGTTCTCAAGTGGGAGCCGTCCACGCCGTTGGATAAAGGTCTGGCCGCGACTTACAAATGGATTGGCGAACAATTCCATGCACGCAAGTCCGGCAAGCGCATCGGCATCGGCTGATGAAAAATTCGCCGGTCGGAAAACTTCTCGGCCAAATTCCCAACCGCCTGCAACTCGCAGGCGGTTGGATTGACCAGCCGTTCGTTTCGCAGCACAACCCCAAGCCGCCGGGCGCGATGGTCGTCGTGCAAATCGAACCGGATTTTCGTCCGATGGATCGCAGCGGCATCGCGAGCGGCACGCGCGCGGTGGCGATGAAAATTTGGAAAGGCAAATTGCCGAATCGTCCGCCGGAACAATTGGCGCGCGAACTTTACGAGGTTGAAAATAAAGGCAAGAGCGAGCCGAGCGGTTCGCAGGACATGATTGGTCTCGTTTATCCGGGCGTGAACCGCTTGGATTACGACTACAAAATTCACGGCGGCATTTTTCCATCGCACATCGAATCGTGCAATAAAATCAAGGTCGCGCGCTGGCTGGAAAAAGTTTTGCACCTGATTCCCGTTGAGCCGCGACCGGACGGCTACAATCCGCTCGGCGTAAAAAATCTCTATCCGAAGTGGGTCGCCAAACTCGGTCAGTCGGGAAATGACTGCTTCAACGCGATTGTGAACATGGATGCGAAGGCGCTCGGCGCGTCGCTCAATCTGAACATGACGTGTTGGGAAAAATTATTGCCGCATGTCGTTCGGCATCCATTTCTGCGCGTGGATTTGATGCCGATTTTGCAGGCATATCAAAAACAATATCTCGGCGCGATGTATTCCGGCTGCGGCGGCGGTTATTTGATTGTGGTTTCCGAAAAACCGGTTCCCGGCGCATTCAAAGTGAACGTCCGCGTTGCGCAAAAATGAATTCGCCAAAACAAGTCATTGTCAGCGGCAGGTTCGACGACATCCGCGCCCGCGACCTGCGTTTTCTCGAAGAAGCGGCAAAGCTCGGTGAACTCACGGTTTTATTGTGGCCCGATGAAATCTTGCGGGAACAAATCGGCCAAGCGCCAAAATTTCCATTAGTGGAACGGCTCTATTTTCTCGAAGCCGTTCGCTATGTCGCGCGCGTGATTCCCATGAGTGAATTAGCAAATCCGAACGAACTGCCGGCAGATTTGCGCGCGGACATTTGGGCGGATTGCGGAACGACGACAAACGCCGAGCGCAAAAAATTTGCCGCTGAAAATAAAATTTCTTATCGCGTTTTCACGGCGGACGACTTGAAAGATTTTCCCGAGCCGCCGCCGATGCCGTCCGTGCCCGGCCGCAAAAAAATTATTGCGACCGGCTGTTACGACTGGTTTCACTCCGGCCACGTTCGTTTCACCGAAGAGGCATCGGCTTACGGCGACCTTTATGTTTGCATCGGCAGCGACGCGAATGTGCGCTTGTTGAAAGGCGAAGGTCATCCATTGTTGTCCGAGCAAGAGCGGCGCTACGTTCTCGGCTCGATTAAATTTGTGAAGCAGGCGCTCGTCACGACCGGCTCCGGCTGGGTGGACGCGGATCCGGAAATCCGCCGGCTCAAGCCGGACATTTACGTCGTGAATGAAGACGGCGACAAAGGCGGCAAGCGCGAATACTGCGCGGAACTCGGCATCGAATATCTCGTGCTCAAGCGCACGCCCGCGCCCGGTTTGCCCAAGCGCAGCAGCACGGATTTGCGCGGCTTTTGATTCAGTTCACGAATTTATTTTCCTTGAGCCAGAATAGGCAATCGCCCGCCCACGGATGCGGATGTGCAAAGGGAAATTTATCTTTCAGCCCCATGCCGTGTCCGCCTTTTTCGTAAACATGTAAGGCAAAAGGAACGTGATTTTTCCGCAGCGCCTCGGCGAACAGCATCGTGTTTTCCATCGGCACGGTTTTGTCCTCGAACGTCGTCCACAGAAAACACGTCGGCGTGTTGGTCGTCACTTGCAGTTCGTTGGAAAGTAGTTTTACGAGTTCGGGCGAAGGATTTTTGCCGAGCAAATTATCCTTCGAGCCTTGATGCGTGAACTCGCCCATTGAAATCACGGCATAACACAAAATTCCCAAATCCGGTCGCGAACTTTGCTGTTCAATTTTGTCGGTAGAATTCGTATCGCCCGCATCAAAATGCGTCAGCAACGTGGACGCCAGATGTCCGCCCGCCGACGAACCCATGATGCCGACGCGATGCGTATCAATCTTGTAATCGTCCGCGTGTGCGCGCACCCAGCGCACGGCGCGCGCGGCGTCATTGATCATCGCGGGATGATGATAACCGCCGGAGCCGAGGCGATATTTCAAAACGAAACAGTTGACGCCGTGCTGATTCAGCCACAGCGCGTAATCATTGCCTTCGTGCGGCGCGAGGTGCGAGTAGCCGCCGCCGGGACAAATCACCATCGCCGCGCCCGTGGCGTTGGACGCGCACAAATACGGCGTCAGCGTGGGAATGTCATTGGACGAAGTGCCAAGCGCACCGGGCGCGCCGTCCGGCCAAAGTGGAATGGCAGTTTTCATTTCAGCACGCGCATTAAACAACGCGGCCAGTGCCACCGCGAGAACGAATAGTTTTTTCATGGTGAATTATTTTCCAATTTTGGCTTCGCCGGTCGTAATGTCCAGCGACCATTTTTGCGGCGCAGGCAAAGTCATTTTCCCACCGCCAATTTCTAGTGGCAACCAGAGATAGCGAGAATCGCCTAAATTATCCGCGTTCCAAATGTCGCCCATAAAAATCACACTCGTCGTTTTTGTGCCGACAATTTTTAGCAGCATCGTGGACTGCGCGCCGTAAGTATTTTTTTCCGGCGGCGCGATGTCCTTGAATTCCGACCACGGGCCGGCGAGCGATTTCGCCGTCGCGTATAAATTTGGATTTGCATTCCAGCCGGTCAGGTGCGAACCAATGACGTAATAAAGTCCGTTGTAATGCACCAGCGCGCCGCCCTCCATGTGTTCGGGAATCAAACAGATTTCTTTTTCCACGCTCAAGTAATCAGCGGACAATTTCGCGATACGAAAACCAAACGGACGATCTTCAAAAATCAAATACGCGCTGCCGTCGTCATCCACAAACTGGCCGATGTCGCGACTCTCGTGGCCGAGCGGGCGAAAATATTTCAGAAATTTGTAATCGCCAGCCACCGTGTCACACGTCGCGACGCCAACGCTGGCGGCCTGATAACGCCCATTGTCCATGTGAAAATACATCACGAATTTTTTCGTGGTCGGATTGTAAAAAACTTTTGGCCGTTCAAGAATCATGCGCCGCCCGAAATTTGTCGGCGCGACCATGTTCAAAACGTCGCCGCAAAATTTCCAGTCCGACAGATTCGTCGAGGCGTAGCAACTGACGTGGCAACTGCGCCAGTCGAGATTTTGCCCGCGATCTTCGCCAAACCAGTAATATGTATCGCCAACTTTCAAAATGCCGCCGCCGTGCGCTTGAATATGTTGGCCGCGATTGTCTGGCCAAAGTTCGCCCAGCGTGAAAGTTTCCGCCGCTTTCACCGCGAGGCAAATCAGCAAAACCGCCAGCGCCAACGCGGTTTTTTTTGCGGAACAAAATGGTTTCATGCGAAGTGAGACGCAGTTTAGTCATTGCGGTTACACATTCAATCTTGAAGCGCGCGTTTGACGCTGCCGCCTTGTCGCTTTAATTTCAGCGCGTGTTCGAACTCGTTTCCGATTACCCGCCGGCCGGCGACCAGCCGCAGGCGATTGAAAAATTGACCGCCGGAATTATTTCCGGCGCGAAGCATCAGACCTTGCTCGGCGTCACCGGTTCGGGAAAAACTTTTACCATCGCCAACGTCATTCGGAACATCGGCAAACCCACGCTCATTATTTCGCACAATAAAACTTTGGCCGCGCAGCTTTACGCCGAGTTCAAAAGTTTTTTTCCGAACAACGCCGTCGAATACTTCGTCAGCTATTTCGATTTTTATCAGCCCGAAGCCTACATCCCGCGCACCGACACGTTCATCGAAAAAGATTCCAGCGTGAACGACGACATCGAGCGGATGCGCCTCTCGACGATGGCCTCGCTCTTCACGCGGCGCGATGTGATTGTCGTCGCCAGCGTCTCGTGCATCTACGGCATCGGCAGCAAGGAAGATTACGCCGCGCTCATCATTCCCGTGCGCGTCGGCCTCGAACTGTCGCGCGAACAATTTTTGTCGCGCCTCGTGGATATGCAGTATTCACGCAACGATATTGCGTTCGAGCGCGGCAATTTTCGCGTGCGCGGCGACACCGTTGAGGTTTGGCCGGCCGGTCGCGAAGACGGTTTGCGAATCGAATTTTTCGGCGACGTCATCGAAAAAATCACGCGCTTCGAGCCGTTGACGGGAAATAAAATTGAAGCGCTGCAAGCCAACACAATTTTTCCCGCAAAGCAATTTGTGACGACCGGCGACAAGATGAAAAGCGCCATTCTCGCCATCCGCGAGGAACTTGGAATCCGCATCGCCGAGTTTGAGCGCGATGGAAA
>CAILDU010000011.1 GCA_903833055.1 uncultured Verrucomicrobia subdivision 3 bacterium
ACGTTTTTTTCACCACGGTCCGCCTCCCGCAGGATGCGAATCTTGTCTTCCGTCGTATACCGTTTGCCTTTCATCGTCTGGTCCTTTCTTGTGGCCCAGACTAACACATCAACTGGCCTGAAAAAGCCGAGTCACATCAGCACCCACTAGGATTGTGATTGTGGACGATCACGCGCTGCTTGCGGAAACTCTCGGCGCCTGGTTTGCCCGACATCCCGACCTTGAACTCGTTGGCCGGGCGGAAGACGGCGAAGCAGGCTGGAATCTTTGCCTGACTTCAAAGCCGGCTTTAGCGGTCGTGGATGTTGACCTGCCCAAGTTGGACGGACTGGAATTGAGCCGTCGCCTATTGATTCAAATGCCAGCGTTGCGAATCCTGATTATGACCGGCCGGATGGATGCTTACACCGTCTGGCGAGCGTCACAAATAGGCGTTCATGGTTATATTGAAAAAACATTAGCACCCGAAATGCTGATTGAAGCCATCCGCACCGTTGCAAAAGGAAATGTGTTTTTCAGCCCAACTTTCCACAAAGTGAAACAGGAATGGCTCTCACAACCGGAAGCGTTTCAAAAAATTCTGAGCGAACGGGAACAAGTCGTTTTGCGCCGCGTGGTAGCTGGCTTCGACGATGAGCATATCGCTAAGGAATTAAGCATCTCGCCCTCAACCGTAATCGTGCACCGAAAACACATCCGGCAGAAACTGGAATTACACAACGACCGCGAACTCGTCGCCTACGCGCGCGCGTGGGGTTTAGACAAAGGCGCTTAAAATTTTCAGGGCTTATCGCCGCCAGAGATTAAACAAAAATCGTCTGATCGCGCCCCGGCCCGACGGATGCAATGTAGAGATTCGCGTTCGTCAAATCCGCAATCGCCTTCAGATACGCCTGCGCCTTTTTTGGTAGTTGCTTGAACTTCTTGCATTTTTCCGTCGGCGTGAGCCAGCCTTCGAACTCGACGTAAATCGGCACACACTTCGCCAAAATTTCCGCATCGTTTGGCATGTAATCGTATTGCGTTTTGCCGTGGCGATACGCGACGCAGACTTTGATGTTCTCAACCGTGTCGAGGCCGTCGAGATTCGTAATGGCGAGATCGTCAATGCCGTTGACCATCGTCGCGTGACGAGTAGCGACGGAATCAAACCAACCGCAGCGACGCGCGCGGCCGGTCGTGGCGCCGAATTCGCGGCCCATGCCGTGGAGCAGATCGGAAATTTCCTGATTCTCGGTCGGCAACGGTCCTTCGCCGACGCGTGTGGTGTAAGCCTTCATCACGCCGACGACGCGATCCATGCGATGTGGCGGCACGCCGGAACCGGTGCACGCGCCGCCCGCTGTGGTGTTCGATGACGTGACAAACGGATACGTGCCGTGGTCGATGTCGAGAAAAGTTCCCTGGGCGCCTTCAAACAAAATATCCGCGCCTTGCCGGATCTGTTCGTGCAGGAGCACCACGGTGTTTTGGACGAAGGGCTTGAGGTATTGGCCCGCTTGGTTGTAGTCAGCAAAAACTTTTTTGAACGACAGCGGTTTTGCGCCGAGCGATTTGAGAACGATGTTGTTCTCCGTGATGCGCGCGGCCAACTTCACTTCGAGCTTCGCTGGATCAATCAAATCATTCACGCGCAAACCGACGCGCGCCGCCTTGTCACCGTAAGCCGGGCCGATGCCGCGCTTGGTCGTGCCGATTTTATTTTTGCCTTTCAGCACTTCGCGCGCGCCGTCGAGTTCGCGATGATACGGAAATACGACATGCGCCGTTTCGCTCAGCACAAAATTCTTTGGCGTGACCGCGACGCCGTTTTTCTTGAGACCTTCCATCTCGCTGACGAGGCCGATCGGATCGAGCACGACGCCGTTGCCGATGACGCACAATTTGTTTTTGCGCAAAATGCCGGACGGAATCAGGTGCAGCACCGTCTTCTTGCCTTTGACGATGACGGTGTGACCGGCGTTGTTGCCACCGGCGTAGCGCACGACGACGCCCGCCGTCTCCGTGAGCACGTCAATGATTTTGCCTTTGCCTTCGTCGCCCCACTGGGCGCCGACGAGAATTGTATTTGCCATAAATTTTTTGTGAGCCGCGCCACTCTGAACAATAAAAATCCCCGGACGAAAATCCGGGGCAAAGCGGCGGGGTCTTTGCCGGAAGAAGCTAGGAAAATACGGCGAAAGTGTCAATTCGCCTTTGCAAACATTTGCGCCGAACGCGTGAAAGTTTTCGTCGGCACACCCAAATCATGCTTCATCAAAACATCGCGGTCCCACGGATTTTTCGTCCGCCAAATCTGCCATTTCTGCCGCAGCGACAAATGAAACGAATACCACGGCGACACCAGCGCGGTGTTGATGAGCGGAAAATCCGTGCCGTAAACCAGACGACCGAAAAATTCCGGCTTCGTCAAAGCTTCTTTCAAAGAACCCGGCTTATTGATTTGCGTGAGTGCGGAAATGTCCGTGTAAAGATTGGGGAATTCGCGCATCAATTTCGCCAGCCGGTCAGGACCGCGCTCGCCGTCATATTTTGCCGACGACGCAATATGCGCCGCCACGACCGTTACGCCGAGACTCAACGGCAATCGCAATTTTTCTGGATTGCCTAATTTATCGGCGGCAGTTGAAAAAGAATGCTCCTCGCCCGTGTGCGACAGCAGCGGCAAATTTAATTCGACCATCTTTTTGTAAAAGGGAATCAGTTTCGGGTCGTCGGGATTGATCGCCATGACCGGTGGAATCCATTTCACCAAAACTGCGCCGTGATTTTTCGCCCACACCAGTCGCTCAATCGCGTCGGGACGATACGGATTCACCGAGCAACCGAACCAAAGGTTCGTATGCCGCGCGCAAACGTCCGCGACGAATTCGTTCGGCACATAAACTTCACTGCGATTGGTGTCGAGATTGCCATTCGCATCAATCACGCCATCGAGCGCGAGCAAAACGGCTTTGCTGACATACTTGCTTTGCGCCAACGATTCGGAAATACGGTCGCCGACCAAACTGTCACCATGCGCCAAAAGTTCTGTTTCCGAAACGCCGAAGCTGTGCAGATAAATTTTGAAGCGGAAATTATTTCGCAGTCGCGGTGAAACCCAGCAGCCACTGCCGCCCGCGCCGATGCCCGCGATGTGACAATGCATATCCACAATGTTTTCTGGAATCGGTTCGACCGGACGAAATGGTCGCGCGGGCAAACAAGACCAGCCAAAAATGACGGCAAGAATTCCAGCGAGAAATAATTTACGGCGACGCGCGGCGGAAGCCGGTTTGGTTTTAATTTCTTTCATGTGGCGACAATAGATGAAAACAGACGCAGCCGTGAATTGATAAAGTTGCGGCCACAATTGAAGAAAGCAATGGCGCAATTTTCGCGAGCAATTCAATTTTACCTTTCAGTTTGTCGCGTGGACGATTAGCTTGCCGCCATGCGCGAAGCCTCATTGCAGTTTCTTAAAACCCTCGTCAACACCCCCAGCCCGACCGGCCACGAAACCCGCGGCCAACGTGTCTGGCTGGATTACGCCAAGCAATTTTCCGACGAAACGTTTTCCGATGCTTACGGCAATTGCGTCGCGGTGCTGAACAAGGGCGGCGGCTCGCGCATCATGCTCGCCGCGCACGCGGACGAAATCGCGATGGCGGTGAATTACATTGATGACAACGGTTTTATTTATGTCCGCAAAATGGGCGGCATTGATGCGGCGATCACCAAGGCGCAGCGCATCTTCATCCACACGCGCGGCGGTGCAGTCAAAGGCGTCGTCGGCAATGTCGCACCACATTTGACGAGCAAGGACGGCGATGCCAAGCCGCCGAAGATTCACGAAATTTTCATCGACATCGGCGTGAGCAGCCGCAAAGAAGCGGAGAAAATTGTTCGCATCGGCGACCCGATTACTTTGTCGGATGAATTTGATATTTTGCGCGGCGACCTCGCGGTGGCGCGCGCGTTTGACAATCGCATTGGAACTTTTGCCGTCGCGGAAACATTGCGACTGCTCAAGGAATCCAAAGTGAAATTAAACGTGGAGGTTTGCGCCGTCTCGAACGTGCAGGAAGAAGTCGGCTTGCTCGGCGCGCGGCAGATCGCGTATTCGCTCAAGCCCGACATCGCGCTGGTCGTGGACGTGACGCACGCCACGGATTATCCGACCGTCAGCAAGACGCAGCACGGCGACACGCGCATCGGCAGCGGCCCGTGCATCACGCACGGCGGCTGCAACCATTCGGAAGTGGTGAAACGCCTCGAAGAAGTTGCCGCGAAGAAAAAAATTCCGCTGCAACACGAGGCAATGTCCGCGACGAGCGGCACGGACACGGACGTGATTTTTTGGACGCGCGGCGGCATCGCCAGCGCGCTCATCAGTTTGCCGAACCGCTATATGCACTCGCCGGTTGAAGTCGTCAGCTTGAAAGATTTGGAAATGATTCCGCAATTGATGGCGGCATTTGTTCAGTCATTGAAAAAGGGCGAAGAGTTCAAAGTGAAGATTTAATAAGGAAGGCAGGAAATCCATTCCATGAAAATAACCATCGTCTTCATCTTCATAGTATGCACATTCTTCCTGACCGGCTGCGCCACCAGCCATCCGGCAAATAAATACAAGACGACCTACTCCAGCTTTGACCAGCCCTCAGACCATCCGCCCGGCATTTCCCCTCCGATGACCAGCGGCGCGATAAACTTTCAGGGCGTGCGGCTGGATCAGGTCTTAGAAATCTATTCGTCGCTTTCCCATCGGACGATTATTCGAGGGCCGCTGCCAAGCGTGCAAATCAACCTGCGCACCGCGACCCCTGTTACCTGCATCCAGACTTTGCAGATGTTAGATACCGTGCTGGCAGAAAACGGCATTGTGATGGTGCTGTCCGGTAATTATGCCGTCAAAGCCGTGACCGTCTCCGAGGCGAACAGTGCCAACCCGCCTGAAATCACGTTGCCTTGGGAACAATTGCCGGAATCCAGCTCCTTCATGATGCGAACCGTGCAGGTGAAATACGTGAAGCCAAGCATGGTCGTGCCCTGTTTGGCGCCTTTCTCCAAGATGCCCGCCAGCATCCTCGCCATTGATGGTGAGAACCTGATCGTCCTGCGGGATTACTCCGCGAACATCCGGCAGATGTTGCAGATGCTGGAAAAAGTGGATCACAAGTAGAAGCCGCCTTACCCGTCCGCGCGACTGTAGGAAGTCGCGGCGAAGAAGATTCCGCAATTGATGGCGGCGTTCGTGCAGTCGTTGAAAAAAGGCGAAGAATTCAAAGTGAAAATTTGAAGCGCGCTAGGTCGTCTGATTTGTTTGACCAATTTTCTTGGCGCATTATCCTGCCTACGGTTGAAATCCGACACTACCATTATTTCCAAGAGTGATTCCCGCGCTGAACTGCCCAGCCTGCCGGAAGTTCATCGCAGCGTGCTCGTGCCGGCAAACGCCTCCTTCTGGCGCAAACTGCTGGCGTTTTCCGGCCCCGGTTTTCTCGTCGCCGTCGGCTACATGGATCCCGGCAACTGGGCGACGGATTTGGCAGGCGGCGCGCAATTCGGCTACACCCTTTTGTCCGTCATCATGATTTCAAACTTGATGGCGATTTTGCTCCAGCATTTGTCCATCAAGCTCGGCATCGCCACCGGGCGCGATCTCGCGCAAGCCTGCCGCGACCATTATTCCGCGCCGACCGTTTGGTTTCTTTGGATACTGTGTGAAATCGCCATCGCCGCGTGCGACTTGGCGGAAGTCGTCGGCTCGGCCATCGCGTTGAAATTGCTTTTTGGAATTCCGCTCGTGTGGGGTTGCGTTATCACGGCAGCGGATGTGCTTGCTGTTCTCTATCTACAAAATAAAGGCTTCCGCTACATCGAAGCGTTGGTCGTCACCTTGATTGTGACCATCGGCGGTTGTTTTGCGGCGGAACTTTTTTGGTCCAAGCCCGGCTTCGTTGGAGTGATACTCGGATTTGTTCCCAGCCCGGAAATTCTTAAAAATCCCGATATGCTTTACATCAGCATCGGCATCATCGGCGCGACCGTCATGCCGCATAATTTGTATCTGCACTCGTCCATTGTCCAAACGCGCAAATACGAACAGAACGCCAGCGGCAAACGTGAAGCGATAAAATTCGCCACGATTGACTCAACCGTCGCACTCATGTTCGCGCTGTTTATTAATGCGGCAATTCTCATTCTCGCAGCGGCGGCGTTTCACTGGTCGAGCCACAAAGATGTCGCCGCGATTCAGGACGCCTACAAATTATTGCCCGGCGCGCTCGGCGTGACCGGCGCGAGTATTTTATTCGCCGTCGCGCTGCTCGCTTCGGGACAAAATTCCACGCTCACCGGCACACTCGCCGGCCAAATCGTGATGGAAGGATTCATCAACATCCGTCTGCGACCGTGGTTGCGTCGTTTAATCACGCGGCTCATCGCCATCGTTCCCGCCATCTGCGTCATCGGCTATTTTGGTGAAGGCAAAACCACGCAACTCCTCATCGCCAGTCAGGTCGTCTTGTCCATGCAGCTTGGATTTGCCATCTGGCCGCTGATGCGTTTCACCGGCGAAAAATCCAAGATGGGCGAATTCGTCAATCCGCTCTGGATTAAAATTCTCGGCTGGACGATTGCCGCGATTATCATTGTTCTCAACGTAAAACTGCTCTTTGATACCTTCATGCCCGCGTCCGTTTTGAAATTTTTTAACAGCCACATCGGTTTGTCCGCGCCAACCCAATAAAGGATTGCCATGTATAAAAAAATTCTCATCGCGCTCGAAAACGGACCGGCGGACGCCACCATCATTCCGCACGTTGCGGAACTCGCGGGGCATTTTGGCTCGGAAATTTTGCTGCTGCACGTCGCCGACGGTTTTGCCGCGCGCTGTTTCGACCAATTAAAATTGGCCGAGTCCGAGGAAATAAAAGAAGACCGCGCCTATCTGGAAAAAATTGCAGAACAGTTGCGCGCGAAAAAACTTTCCGTGAACACGCTGCTCGCGATGGGCGACCCGCCGACCGAGATTTTGAAAATCGCCGTCGAAAAAAAATGTGATTTGATTGCGATGACCAGCCACGGCCACCGTTTTTTTGGCGACCTCTTTCACGGCAGCACCATCACCAAAGTGCGGCACGACACGCAAATTCCCCTGCTCGTCCTGCGCGCAAAAAAGATTTAAAAATCACTTCGTGACCGGACGGCTCACGTTCTTCAAACGCTCACGCACCATGTCCGCGCGGATCAAATCGCGCTCTTCCGCCGAAAGTTTATCCGAGATTTGTTTCTGCAAATGCGCCGGTTGCGTCGTCAGAAAAAGTTCATCCACCAGCGCGCGCTCCGTGCCGGGAAACGAACCCAAATCAATTCCCAATCGCAGCAGCGAGAGCAGATTCATCGTTTCCTTCGACGAAATGCTGTGCGCGTTCGCGAGCACGCCATACGCGCGCCCGACATGGTTGAACACCGTCTTCGGTTTTTTTTCCAGCAACGTCTGCCGCGCGTTTTCCTCGTGCTCGATGATCTGCGACAACACTTTTTCCAATCGTTCAACGATGGCCGTTTCGCTTTCGCCCAACGTCATCTGGTTCGAGACTTGAAAAATATTTCCGAGCGCTTCCGTGCCTTCGCCGTAAAGTCCGCGCACGGCCAAACCAAGTTTGTTCACCGACTGGATGATGGGATTAATCTGCTCCGCCAAAACCAAACCGGGCAAATGCAGCATCGCGCTCACGCGAATGCCCGTGCCGAGATTTGTCGGACACGCGGTCAGATAACCAAGCTCGTTGTCGAAGGCGAAATTTATTTTTTTTTCCAGCGCAGAATCCAGCCGGTCAATCGCGTTCCACGCCTCGCGGATTTGAAAACCCGGACGCAACGCCTGCATCCGCAAGTGATCTTCTTCGTTGATCATCACGGAAAAAGTTTCCGCGCGGTTCAAGACGAGTCCGCTGCCGACATTTTTGGCGGCATGCTCGCGGCTGATGAGATGGCGTTCGACGAGAATCTGCTTGTCCAGCGCGGTAAAATTATCCATCGCCTCCGCAAACGAATCCGCCATTTCCGGCAATGCGCCCACCGCCGGCAAAACCGTTTCCAGAATTTTCACGCGCTCCGGTTTTTTTGCCCAACCGGGAAACGCGAAATCGCGCAGGTTGCGCGCGAGCCGGACGCGGCTCGACATCACGATGCGGTCGTTCGGGCCGTGCTGCTGCGCGGCTTGTGACGGCGAAATTAAAAATTGGTGCAGGTCTTTCATTTCACAATTTTGGCCGGCGCCGCACCGATCAAGATTTTAATATCATCGCGCAAAGGGAAATCGCTATATGTACAGAGCATGTCAAAATGCGACACTTTAATTAATTCTCGAACTACCTGAGAAGCAGACCAAGAACGATAAGCAGCAATTTGAGAAAGCTGCTTGAGAGTACAATGATCAAAACGAAAGTGAACATCATTATTTTTTTTCATAAAAACCCCTTTTTGTAAGCTAAACACCAAGATTTTACTTTCAGAGTTTTAATACAACTTTCCAACCTTTGGAAACCGGAAACCAGTATTGCACTTCCGCAAGGGTTTTGTATAATCCT
>CAILDU010000012.1 GCA_903833055.1 uncultured Verrucomicrobia subdivision 3 bacterium
CGCCGCTGATTTTAGTCGGCGGCGCTCTACCGAGACGCCGCTACGCAAGACGGCGCGCTGCTTCTGAATCTCCTTCAACGTCGCGATAATTTTCTTCGCCGGAATTTTGGTAAACCATTTCAATCCATTCCGGCAAAACAATTCACGGTCTTCCGGCTTCGGCGCGGCGATGACGGTGCCGAGCGGCGTTTCATTCAACGCCTTCACACCAAGTTTTTGATGCGCGAAACCAAGTTTGAATCCTGCTTCCGCAACTTTGCCCGTGGCGTCCTCAAGCACATCGCGACTCAAAACGGCAAGGAGTTTTGACTCATCAAAACCTTTTGAATTCCAAGCGAGCGCCGCACCTGCAGCAAACATCGGCCAGCTTACCGCGAGTGGTTGCGGATGGCCGCCGTCGCCCCAATCGGTATTGAGAAAGCCGAGCGCACCAAACTTTTTTCCAGCTTTTGCAGCGGCGCGCAAGTTGGCAAGTGCGTTGTTATGTTTGCCAATAATCGTCTGCCACGTCGAAGTTCCCGGACAAACATAAAAGGGAATTTTCGCCTTGGCGAATTGCGCGGCTTCTTTTGCAAAGGGATGATTGGCTTCGTAACCCCAGTTGAGCGCGACGACATTTTTTGGCAACTCGCGAATCAACTTCGGATATTTCAAAATGATGTCGCCCCAGAACATCATTTGCTTTTCACGCGCGGACACTTCACGGTGCAGTTGTTTCAGGAAATCCAGATACACGCGACCTTTGCCTTTGGTCGCGCACAGTTCTTTGCTCTGACCCTTGCCCAAATCCCACGTCTCGTCGCCACCGATGTTGAAAAATCGGCTGGAAAAATTCGGCAACAACTCGTCATACAAGCCGCGCAGAAAGGGCAGGGTGCGCGGATGATTCGGGGCGAGTGTGGTTGGTCGGCGCAGAAAATCTTTGGTCTCCGCGAGAAATGGTTGCGACAGTTCACCTAAATTCTTCAAGCGCGCATCTTCCAAAAAGTAGCGCAGATGACCGAAGGAATTTTGGTTCGGCACTAGATCAATGCCCAACTCGCAACAGCGCGCGTCGAGGATTTGAATCTCCTTGGCCGTGAGTGCGCCCCAAGTTTTCCAGATGCGTTGATATTTTCGGTAAGCGAACGTGTGTTCGGTGTAGAGTTGCAGCTCGTTGATCTTGAAGTCCGCCAGTTTCTCCGCGAGGTCAAGCAGCGTTTCCAGTTTCGGCACGCGCCCGCGCGAGATGTCGAGCATTACCCCGCGCCGCGCAAAGTCTGGCCAGTCACGAATCTTCACGCATGGCAACTTCCTGCCGTGTTCGCGCAATAATTGTCGCAACGTCGCTGACGCCGCGCGCAAACCGCCGGTATCGCGGAATAAAATCTCCACACCGCTTTTGGAAATTGTCAGCGCGTAACCTTCCGCTTGTTTCGGCGCGGCGTGGGTGCGGACGACCTTGATGGCCGCGAGCGGTTCGTGTCGCGGCAAAACAAAAAATCCCGCGCGCCGCTTCAGCGAGCGTGGTGCAGGCAGGAGATTCAGGGCAATGCGGTTCGGCATCCGCGTTCAGTAAGCCACAGATTGCCGGCAAACAAAACCTGTAAGTTGATTTTGCCCCAATCAAGTTATTGTTGTTCGCATCATCTCCAAAGCCAATAAGCGTAAAGCCGCGAAGAAGAAATAAATATGTAGGTTCGGCTTGTGCCGAATTAATCGAGCCAACAGGCTCGACTCCACAATTCAGAAGCCGCTCCGAAAAAACGGAGCGGCTTTTAGTTTTTCCCCAGCACTGAACGCACCGCCGTCAACAATTGCTCCGGCTCGAACGGCTTGGCGAGGACATGGTGCGCCCCCAGTTTTTCGGCGACGTTCAGGCAATGTCCGACGGCAAAGTGTCCACCGGCGGTCATGGCGATGACTTTCGGTCCCGGCGTCTGGCGGCGTAAGGCCATCAGCAGTTCGATGCCGTCCATTTCCGGCAGCAGCATTTCCGTGACGATGACATGAGCAGGATTTGCCCCGTGGATCCTCAACGCTTCATTGCCGTTGCCGGCATACTGGACTTGATAGCCCGCCTTGTGGCATGCCGCGCCCATTCGCGTAAGCGCAATTTTATCGTCGTCAACCAAAAGCACTCTGGTCATGGAATTGGAATTTGTTTCGGTCCGCGTAGTCATAATTTTAGCTGTTCGTCTTGGTTGCGGGAAATCATGCGGGGCAATTCGGCGAGATTGTCCTTGTTCACATACGCCGCCGCTCCGGCTGCGTGCGCCGACTGACGCAAACCGGGCGCGTCGTAGCTGCTGACGATGATGATGCGCGCGGCGGGATGCGTCGCGCGAATGGCGCGGGTCGCCGCAAACGCGCATTGGCCAGGCATTCGCAAGTCCATTGTCACGCAGTCGGGCTGAAACTCTCCGGCAACGCGCACGGCCTCGTCGGCGGAAGCACATTCCTGCAACACGTCGCCGGGCGCGACCAGCAAATCGCGAATCATCCGGCGCACGCCCGCGTGGTCATCCACAATCATCAAATTCATAATTTCAAGCGTTGGTTGTTCAACGGTTGTAATAATGAATCATCAATGGAAATCTGTGAATTGGCGGTCGTGCATATATTGAACTACGCAGACCTCGCTATTTTTCTAAGTGGAAATACCTACGAAGAATTAAACAAATTAAAGTGCGTTGCGATTTTCCAACGCGAACAGCAGCAGACTGTGACTGCCTTGCAATTCAAGTTTGGCGCTGATGTTCGCGCGATGCGCTTCCACGGTGCGCGGGCTGATGAAAAGTTCCGCCGCGATTTCCTTGCTGGTTTTTTTCTCGGCGATCAGTTTGAGAATGCGCCGTTCCGCTTTTGTGAGAGTGTCGAGGCCGGGTTTTTCGGCGGCGAGCGATTCGGCGCGGCCACGGCGGCGCACGAGATAACCGGAAATGGACGGACTCAAATAATGTTCGCCGCGCGCGACGGCGGCGATGCCGTTGAGAATGTCTTCCACCGCATTTTCCTTGAGCACAAAACCTTTCACGCCAAAATCCATCGCGCGGTTGAAAGTTTCTTCCTCTTTATACATCGTGAGGATAATGACGCGTGTGGGATTTTTTTTAGCCTGAAGTTTGCGCGCGATTTCCAGACCGGAAAGTCCGGGCAGATTTACGTCGAGCGCGGCGACATCCGGCTTTTTTTCCTGAATCAATTGCAGCGCGGCCAAGCCATCGCCCGTTTCGCCGACGAGTTCGAAGCGCGCATCGCCTTCGACCACCTGGCGCAGTCCGCGCCGAAACAACGGATGGTCATCCACAATCAGCACCTTGATTTTTGCGGGCATTGGCAAGCTCTGGAATAAATTAAATTGGCTGGCAAGGCGAGATGGAAATACGCGGCATCATTCAACTTCCGCAATGGGAATGGTGACTTCAATCCGCGTGCCGCGTCCGGGTTGCGAATCCATTTTTAATATGCCGTTCAGAATGCGAGTGCGCGCGGCGATGTTTTTCAAACCCATGCCTTTTCCGCCGTTGGCGTTTTCCGGCACGTTGAAACCGCAGCCGTCATCTGCGATTTGCAGTTGCACTTCGCGCACGTCGCATTCCAGTTTGACAGATACTTTTTTGGCGCGCGAATGTTTCAAAATATTGTTCACCGATTCCTGAACGATGCGGTAAAGGTTGGTCGCTGCGTCTGTGGAAAAAATTTCGTCCACGGAATCCAGTTTGCGCTCAAAGGCAATGCCGCTGGCTTCGGCGGCACTGTCAATCATCGCTGCGAGCGCGCGCGTGAGGCCGAGATGATCAAGCTGGTAAGGATGCAGGTCGTGGGAAATTTGCCGCACCTCGGCGATGGACTGCGAAATGAGCGCGCTGATTTCTTCCAGCCGCGTGTCGGTGCTAATGTTTTTATCCGTGCGCGCCAGCGACGCATGATTTTTGATGAGCAAAAGATTTTGGCCGAGACTGTCGTGCAGCTCGCGCGCGACGCGGGCGCGTTCGGCTTCCTGCGACGCGATGAGTTGCAGAGTGTATTCCGCGCGCGCCTGATGTTCCCTGAAAACGGCCTGCTGGCGTTCAGCTTCCGTTCGGTGTTTGATGATGCAAATCGCGGCGGTGTGCGTGGCCATGGCGATGAGACGCAAATGCCATTCGCCCGGCAGTCCTGTGTGCCGGTAATAAATGGCAAACGTTCCGAGGACGTTTTTTGTTTCGTCAAAAATCGGCGTGTGACCGGGCTCGACTTTCTGGACCATGTTGGGTGTTAGTCCAAGCACTGGTTTGAGTTTATGTTTTCGTTGTTTCTTTGTCCATTCCCAGTGGAGGGAGGGCGAAGCCCGACCGGAGCTGGGAATGGACAGCTTCGCGC
>CAILDU010000013.1 GCA_903833055.1 uncultured Verrucomicrobia subdivision 3 bacterium
CGCGCGATGATGTGGGAGCCGACGAGTTCGCCGACTTTGGCGGCGGCTTTCGCACCGGCGTCCACGGCGGCTTTCACGCTGCCGATGTCGCCCTGCGCGATGACCGTGATGAGTCCGCCACCGATGGCGACGGTTTTGACCAACGTGACGTTGGCGGCCTTGACCATGGCGTCGCTGGCTTCAACGCTGCCGACGTAGCCCTTGGTTTCAATCATTCCTATTGCTTCGTTCATAATGTGTTTTGGTTAATGGTGAGAGTTGTGAGAAATTTATTTGATCAATTCAACGGGCGTGTGCGGCTCCAGATTGCACGCGTTGCCTTCGTCGGTGTCAATGTGGACTTCCAGTTTAAAACTCGGATCCACGCGCACCAGCATTTGGTCCAGCGTGATCGCGCAGGGACCGCCGATTTTCAATTTCATGTGGTCGCCAGCTTTCACGCCGTAAAATTCCGCGTCTTTCGGGTGCATGTGCGCGTGGCGTTTGGCGCGGATCACGCCTTGCGGCATCTCGAAAAATCCCGCTGGCCCCATCAACATGCAACCGGGCGTATCCTTGATGTCGCCGGAACTGCGCAGGGGAATTTCAAAGCCGAGCGCGACGGCATCGGTGTAGGCGAGTTCGATTTGATTCAGATTCCGGCACGGGCCGAGAATCCGCAGATTGGAAATCACGCGACTGCGCGGTCCGATAAGCGTGACGGTTTCCTTCGCGGCAAACTGGCCATCCATATAAAGCCACTTGTGAACGGAGAGCTTCGCGCCTTTGCCAAAAAGAGTTTCCACCGCTTCCGGCGTGAGATGGCAGTGACGCGCGCTGACGTTGACGACGAGCGGGCTTTGTCCGCTGGCAATACGCGGCAAAGGCTTGCCGAGCTTGGCGTAAACCGCCTGACGAACCATATGTTCGACGACGGCGCGATGTGGTGCTGGTGCAGCGACAGCCATAAGATTTGACTGACTTTGACAGTTTTTAGTTTTAAGTCAACAAACTTCTTGCAAAAACTTCCAGAATCTTCCAGTATCGTGAAACAATGACAGCAGAAGAGCGCAAACATCGCATTGAAGAATACCTTCAGCGCGTGGAATTCGCGTCGCTGGAAGAACTCTCCCAGCACGTTGAGTCCTCCGTTTCTACTGTTCGACGTGATTTGAGTGTATTGGAAGCCGGCGGAAGTTTGCGTCGAACTCACGGTGGCGCGCGAATCATTTCACCGAAAACGGATGAATTTGCCTTTTCCGCGCGTGATTCGCATCAGCTTTCGGAGAAGGAATCGATCGGCAAAGCGTGCGCGGAGATCATCGGTTCGCATCAGAGCGTGATTTTGGACGCGGGCACGACGGTCTATCACGTCGCGCGGCATCTGGAAGAAAAAGCACCGCAGATAGTGACGAACTCGTTGCCGGTCGCGAACCTTTATGCCTCGGCGAATAAAGTGGAAGTGATTTTGGCGGGTGGCGTGATTTATCCGCGCCTCGGCGTGCTGGTCGGGCCGATGACGGTCGAGGCGTTTTCCAAAATGCGTGCTGACGTGGCGATCATGAGCGCCGGTGGCATCACGCTCGAAGGCGTGACTAATTCACACGCGCTGCTGATTGACATCCAGCGCGCGATGCTGAAAGCGGCGCAGAAAATTATTTTGTGCCTCGATCATACGAAGTTTGGTCGGCAATCCGTCTCGCCCTTGTGCGGACTCGACATGGTGGACACGATTGTCACCGACAGCCGTGCGCCGCATGAATTGGTTGCGGCATTGCGCGAGCGCGGCGTGGAAGTCATCGTCGCGCCAGCGGCGGAAACAAATGGCGCGGTGCACGAAAAATTTTAATCAAAATCAATAATGAATCTCGCAGAAAAAGTTCGACAGGCCGGCGTCGTCGGCGCGGGCGGCGGCGGATTTCCGACGCACGTCAAACTCGGTGCCAAGGCGGAAGTCGTCATTGCCAACGGCGCGGAGTGTGAACCGCTGCTGCACAAGGACGCGGTGACGATGGAAGAAAGTGCCGCCGAACTTGTGCGCGGCATGCAGCTCGCGATGGAAGCCGTCGGTGCGAAGGAAGGCGTCATCGGCGTCAAAGGCAAAAAGAAAAACGCCGTCGCCGCCGTGCAAGCCGCGAGCAAAGGCACGAACGTCCGCGTGCAGTTGCTAGGCGATTATTATCCGGCGGGCGACGAATATGATTTGGTTTACAACGTCACGGGCAAATTGATTCCGCCCGGTGGCATTCCCATCGCCGTTGGCGTCGTCGTCAACAACGTCGAAACTTTTGTAAACATCGCCGCCGCGCACGACGGCAAGCCGCTCACCCATAAAATGCTCACCATCGCCGGTGCGGTCAAATCGCCGGCGACGATGAAAGTGCCCATTGGCATTACGTTTCGTGAGTGCATCGAATATGCGGGCGGACTGACGACCGACGATCCGGTCATGGTCATCGGCGGCCTGATGATGGGCACGAACAGTGACAATCTCGACACGCCGGTTACAAAAACTTCCACGGGCGTCGTGATTTTGCCGCGCACGCATCACACCATCGAACGCAAACTCAAGCCCGGCAAAATGCAGGCGAAGATCGGCAAGTCCGCGTGCGACCAATGCCGTTATTGCACCGAATATTGCCCGCGCTTTTTGCTCGGTTACGCCGTCGAGCCGCATCAAGTTATGCGGACGCTCGCCTTCAGCGGCACGGGTGAAGATTATTTTAATCAGTGGGCGGCGATGTGTTGCTCGTGCGGACTCTGCACGTTGTATGCGTGCCCGGAAGAATTATTTCCGAAGGAAGCCTGCGACGATGCGAAGTCCATGATGCGCGCCAAGCAAATGAAATGGACCGGCCCGATGAATCCCAAGCCGCACGCCATGATGGACGGCCGCCGCGTGCCCATCAAAACGCTCGCAAAAAAATTGCACGTCCTCAATTACGATTTGCCCGCGCCGCTCGTGCGTCAGGAAATTTCCGCCAGCCGCCTGATTTTGCCGCTGAAGCAAAGTGCGGGAACACCCTGTATTTCCAAGGTGAAAATCGGCGAACGCGTGAGCTTTGGACAAATCATCGGCGAACCTGCGTCAAATCAACTCGGTGCAATTTTACACGCGCCAATGGCCGGCACTGTGCGTGAGGCGAACGACAAAGTAATCATTTTGGAGAAATAATAATTTTATGGCTGATAAATCTGTTGGATTGATTGAACTTTCAAGCATCGCCGCTGGCTTTCAGGTCGCCGACACGATGCTCAAAGCGGGCAACGTGCGGCTTCTTCTTTCGCGCTCGATTTGCTCCGGCAAATACATGGTGCTCATCGGTGGCGAAACTGCCGGTGTCGAAGCCGCCGTCGAAGCGGGTTGCGAAGCGGCGGGCGGCTGTTTGATTGACAGCTTTGTCATCGCGAATTTGCATCCCGATGTTTTCGTCGCGCTCGGTCGCACGCAACCGGCGGAAACAAACGGCGCGCTGGGCATCATTGAATCGTTCAACGTCGCCACGCTCATTCAAGCCGCCGACACTGTGGCGAAAACCTCCAATGTGCAATTGCTCGAAGTCCGCCTCGCGATGGCGATGGGCGGAAAAGCGTTTTGTTCCATGACTGGCGACGTGTCTTCCGTGCAAGCGGGCGTCGCCGCTGGCCGCGCGGTGCTAGCCGAAGCCGGCGTGCTCGTGAATGCGGTGGTGATTTCGCGTCCGCATCCCGACGTGTATCGCGAAGTGGTTTGATTCCCGTCGCGCTCGCGGAATTTTCACGCGCTTTTCTTTCCATTGCCAGAAGCCGGTGAATTCGGCTTAATGGTTCCTTCACCGCCATGCTCAAAAAAATTCTTTTTCAACTTTTTGCCTTCGCAATTATCTCCGCCCCGCTGTTGCTGAGCGCACAAACCAACTTGGAAACCGGCTGGCAAAATCCGCCGAACGACGCGCGGCTGCGCGCTTACTGGTGGTGGTTAAACGGTAATGTTATCAAAGCTTCCATCACGCACGACTTGGAGCAGATGCGGGCCAAAGGCTTTGGCGGCGCGGTGATTTTTGACGCGAACGGCGCATCCCAAGACGGCAACGGAACCGTGCCGCACGGCCCGACTTTTTTTTCGCCCGCGTGGCGCGAACTTTACAAACACACCTTGCGCGAGGCCGACCGGCTCGGTCTGGAAATCAGCTTGAATATCCAGAGCGGCTGGAATCTCGGCGGCCCGGTCGTGACGAAAGAAGACGCCGCAAAAAAATATGTCTGGTCGGAAATAAAAATTTCCGGCGGCACAAATCTCGAAGTCAAATTGCCGCAACCAAAGTCGCGCGAAAATTTTTACCGCGACACGGCCATCGTGGCGTATCGCGTAAAAAATTCGGCGAAACGTGAGCCGCTGAAAAACTGGAAACAAAAAGCGCTGCAACAATCGCTCGAACCATTTTCCACACCGGACTCATCGCCGTTGTTTGCGGAAATTCCCGCCACACCCGGCGAGCAGGACGCTGACGCGGCGGACGTTTTGGATTTGACCGCAAAACTTGGTGCCGACGGAATCCTCAATTGGGACGCGCCTTCCGGCGATTGGCAGATTTTCCGTTTCGGCTACACGATTGGCGATCACGCTTACGTTTCCACGAGCAGCGACGGCTGGGGCGGTTTCGCGTTGGATGTTTATAGCGCAACGGCATTTCAAAATTACTGGAACAAAATTGTCGAGCCGCTGATCGCCGACGCGGAAAGCGTGGCCAAAGAAAATGCCGTCTCGTCACTCGTCACCCATCACTCGTCACTGCGTTATTTGCACACTGACAGTTGGGAAATTGAACTCGCCAATTGGACGCCGACATTCCGCGCCGAATTTCGAAAGCGTCACGGCTACGATTTGCTGCCGTGGCTGCCGGTGCTCGCCGGACGCATCGTGAATTCGCGCGCGGAGAGCGACCGTTTTCTTTTCGATTATCGCCAGACGCTCGGCGATCTCGCGATTGACAATCATTACAAACTTTTTCGCGACAACGCCCACGCGCATGGCATCGGCATCCATCCCGAAAGCGGCGGACCGCACGCCGTGCCGATTGACGCGCAGCGCTGCCTTGGCATGGACGACGCGCCGATGAGCGAATTCTGGGCGTGGTCGTGGACGCACCGCATCGGCGACGCAAATCGTTTTTTTGTCAAGCAACCCGCGAGCGCCGCGCACACTTACGGCCACAAATTTGTTTTTGCCGAAGGCTTCACGACCATCGGACCGAACTGGCAGGAAAAAATTTGGGATAATTTGAAACCCGCGTTTGATAAGGCATTGTGCGAAGGTCTGAACGTGTTGGTGTGGCATGCGTTTGTGAATTCGCCGGACGAAACTGGAATGCCCGGCCAGCAGTATTTCGCCGGCACACACCTGAATCCGAAAGTGACGTGGTGGGAAAAATCCGCGCCATTTTTGAGCTACATTGACCGCTGCCAATTTTTATTGCAGCAGGGAAATTTTGCCGCCGATGTGCTGTATTATTACGGCGACCACGTTCCAAATTTCACGCAATACAAAGCCACCGATCCAGCGCATTGCGAACCGGGCTACGATTACGACGTCATCACCGCCGAGGCACTCATCAATCGCGCCACGGTGAAGGATGGAAAAATATTTTTGCCCGACGGTGTCAATTATCGCGTTTTAGTTTTGCCTAATCGCGATGTGATTTCGCTGCCCGTGTTAAAAAAGATTTCGGAACTTGTGAACGCTGGTGCAACGGTCATCGGCCCGAAACCGACGCATGGTGAAACGCTGGAAAATTTTGCCAGCACTGATGCCGAGGTGCAAAAAATCGCAGATGAATTGTGGAGCGGCAATACGGGTAAAGGCCGTGTCATTGCTGGCAAAACTGCGCGCGAAGTGTTGCTGGCCGACGGCGTGAAACCGGACTGCGAATTTAGCAACGCCAACGGTCTGCCGCTGGATTACATTCATCGCACGAGCGGCGATGCGGAAATTTATTTCATCGCCAACCGCACAAATTTTGCGGCAACCGCAACCGTTGCTTTTCGGGTGATGGGCAAAGCGCCGGAACTTTGGAACGCCGTGACTGGCGAACATAAATTCGCCACGGCTTACGAGGAAAAGGACGGGCAGATTTTTGTGCCGCTCAATTTTGCGCCGTGCGGTTCGTGGTTCGTCGTGTTTCGCGAATCGGCAGCCGCGCATCCAGCAATTGCGAAAAGCAATAGCCTAAATTTTTCCACGGTGTCGGAAATTTCCGGCGCGTGGACGGTTCGCTTTGATCCGAAGTGGGGCGGGCCGGAATCCGTGCAGTTCGATTCGCTCGTGAGCTGGCCGACGCGACCGGAAGCGGGAATTAAATTTTATTCCGGCACGGCGGTTTATGAAAAAACTTTTGAGATTCCAGGCTCAAAATTAAAAATTAAAAACTCAAAACTGTTCCTCGACTTGGGCGACGTGCATGAAATTGCCGAGGTGAAGGTGAATGGCAAATCGTGCGGCACGGTCTGGTCGCCGCCGTGGCGCGTGGAGGTGACGGACGCGTTGAAGTCCGGCGAAAATAAACTGCAAATCGAGGTCGTGAACTTCTGGCCGAACCGCATTATTGGCGACGCAAGTTTGCCAAACGAACAGCGATTGACGCAGACGAATATCCGCAAGTTGACCGCGCAAACGCCTTTAGAACCGGCAGGTTTATTGGGGCCGGTGCAATTATTATTGGCGACCGAGCCGAAGTAAAGTTAACCGAGTAGTGTTAGGACGATGCCGACGAGGATGCCGACGACGGCGGGAAGTTTTTTCCAGCCGTTTAATTCGTGGAAGAAATAAAGTCCGCCGGCAAACGCCACGAGCGTGCTCGCGCGGCGCAAACTCATCACGATGGAAACGAGGCCGTGCGGGTCGCGTAGCGCGCTGAAATAAAGATAGTCCGCCACGAGCAACGACAGCGCGATGAACGGCACACTCCAACGCCAGCGAAATTCATTCCGCTTCCACAATCGCAGTTTCCAGCCGAGTGCGAATGGCGTGAACAGCACGACCATGTAAATTGAAAACCAACATTGCACGGTCGGCACGGAAAAATTCAGCGTGCTGAAAAGATATTTGTCGTAGAGCGAACTGACCGCGCCGAACAAAGTTCCAACGATGAGGAGCCACACCCATTTGTCGCGATGAAAATGCACACCCTCGCGCGCGCCCGCGACGGACAAACCGACAAACGAACCGAGCGTGGTCATGATGCCAATTGTTTCCAGCGCGGTCGGGCGTTCGCCCAAAATTAAAATCGCGCCGAACAAAGTGAAGAGCGGACTCGTCGCGCGGATGGGCGCGCCGAGCGAGAGCGGCAGATGTTTCAGCGCGTAATAAGTGCCGATCCACGACGCGGCGACGATGCCGGATTTCAACAGGATTTGCAGGTGTTGTTTTAGTGTGAGCGAATCCGTGACGAGCGAGTGCGGCAAAATTCCGGGCTGAAAAAATTGCACGAGCAATAAAATTATCCACACGAGCGCGCCGGTGAGTGTGCTGAAAAATAAAACGGGCGTGACGGCATTTGCGCGCACCGCGTGCTTGGTGCAGAGATCGTAAAGGCCGAGAAAAAATGCGGAAAATAATATGGCGACAATCCAATTCATCAAAAGCGGGCGGGATAACTTTTACGCGGCAATGTGGCGGGACTGGCGTTTGGGCAGCGAGCGGTCGCGCTCGCGGATGATGTGCCAGTTTTCGGCGGGTAGAAATTCTTTCAGGAAATTTGGCGCGTCGCGGCGACCGCTGCGTTGGCAATCTTGCCAGAAGGTTTCCGCAACCATTTTTGCGTCTAGCAAAATTTCTTGCGTGAGAAATTCAAATAATAATTCCGTCAGTCGCGCGAGCGCAATGCTGTCGGTGCGATGGATTTTGGCGAACAGCCAGTCGCTGAAGCGAAGGAAATTATTGAATGGCGACGCGCCGTTGCTCCAAATCAGCGGTGTGACGGCGATGAAATTACCGCTGTTGCCGACTAAATCCCAGTAGCGTGCGAAGCGGCGCAGCCGTTGCATCGTGGCGAAGTCGAGCAGTTTGTTCTGCAAAATTTCGTAGGGCGGATGCGCGTTGTAAATCATCTGCCATTCCGCGTCGTGACGAATAATCGGCGTGCCGCGCAGCCGTTTCAAAATGCCAACTTGAATTTCCTGCGGACGTAACGCGATGAGTTTATCAAAACCGGTGGCGAAACTTTCCAGCGTTTCGCCGGGTAAACCGACAATCAAATCCGCGTGGATGTGAACGCTGGTTTCGTTGCGGAGAAAATTAAAATTGTCCGCGAGGCGTTCGTAATTTTGGCGGCGGCTGATGAGCGAGCCGACTTCGGGATTAAAAGTTTGGATGCCGACTTCAAATTGCAGCGAGCCAGCGGGAAACTTGGCGATGACCGCGCGCAACTCGGCGGGCAATCGGTCGGGAATCATCTCGAAATGAAAAAACATTCCGGGCTGGTAGCGCGCGAGGAAAAATTCCAGCAGCGCGCGGCTTGTGAGAATGTTCAAGTTGAACGTGCGATCTACAAACTTGAATTGTTTCAGGCCGCGATCAATGAGCCGTTGCATCGCGGCGAGAAATTTGTCGAGCGGAACTTGGCGCACCGGAATATCCAATGATGACAGGCAAAACTCGCAGGTGAACGGACAGCCGCGCGACGCTTCGACATACACGATGCGATGCGCGAGGTCGGCTTCGGTGTAGAAATCGTAGGGCAATTCGAGGCGCGAAAATTCCGGCAGTTCGGCGAGAATGATTTTCGGCAGAGTTTCGCCGTTGAAAATTTGCCGGCACACTTCGGCGAATTTCAAATCCGCTTCGCCGGTGATGACGTGGTCGGCGAGTTCCACGATGCGTTGGCCTTCAGTTTCGTAGCTGACTTCTGGGCCGCCGAGTATGATTTTTATTTCCGGACGGATGCGTTTTATCGCGGTGATGACTTCGGTGGTTTCCGTCACGTTCCAAATGTAAACGCCGAAGCCGAGGATTTTTGGTTCGCGCGCGAGCAAGGTTTCGGCGATGTCCAGCGGACGCAGATTGATGTCGAATTCCGCGATGACGGCGCGCGGTTGCAGTTCGCCGAGGTTGGCGAAGAGATAGCGCAGTCCAAACGCGGCGTGACTATACTTCGCGTTGAGCGTGGTGAGGACGATGTCCGGCATCGC
>CAILDU010000014.1 GCA_903833055.1 uncultured Verrucomicrobia subdivision 3 bacterium
ACGTTTTTTTCACCACGGTCCGCCTCCCGCAGGATGCGAATCTTGTCTTCCGTCGTATACCGTTTGCCTTTCATCGTCTGGTCCTTTCTTGTGGCCCAGACTAACACATCAACTGGCCTGAAAAAGCCGAGTCACATCACTGATTCTAATTGTGGTTAGCAAAGCCACTTCATTTTACAGCAAGGTCACCGATTTCAAAAGTTTCGACCGTGAAGCCCATTTGATTGCCGATGCGGTTGCCGGCCAGTTTCGGCTCGCCAGCGTATCCCAACGGGATTCCGGCATTCAGCCCAGGGTTGCGGAGCTACCCTGGGTTTTCGTTTCCAAATGAATTTCAACCCTGAAGGGGTTGCAGCGGTTGGCGTGCGGATGATTCAACCCTTTCAGGGTTGTGGTCGGCTCACGGACTTACCCGGCGTAGGCCGCTTTCACCGGCCAACGCCGGGCTGGATGATGCAATCCCTTTGGGATTGGCCGGGTGGGTTGGCCGTGAAACCGTGGTCGCGGATGGTTTCCAGCTGCTCGCGGTGGCTGCGGGTGGGTTGGCGGGCGGAACGTGGTCGGCCGCTCGGCCATTTTGGTCGTTTTGGGGGTCAAAAAGGCAGATTTCATCAAAAAGAGAGGTTTTTCGTCAAAAATGAGACTGATTGCGTTCCTCATCTAGGTAGATAAGAACACATCTAGCTAGATTGGTGACACAAACAGGTAGATAAGGAACACATCTAGGTAGATTAGTCACACAAACAGTTAGATTGGTAACGCATCTAGCTAGATTGGTAACGCAAACAGCTAGTTGAACGACCCAAACAGGTAGAAAAATGACCGCGCAAGGGAGTTGGATGAGCCAAATTGGTAGTTGGGCGCGGGTGTAAGGTGACAAATTGTCCCAATCAGGAAGTCTGGCGGGAATTAACGCAAAGGCGCAAAGGCAGGGGAATTGATTGATGCCGGAAGTGTCTGAATTGACTGGTAGGGACGGCGCGCTGCGCCGTCCGCGTCGCTGAGCGATAGCGTCAGGCGACGCCATCGAACGTATAAAAATGCGTGCGTTACCACGTTCGTTCCGCCCTGCGCTCCCGCTGCGGGCGGGGACAGCCCAGCGGTCTGTCCCTACCAGATTCAGACGCGGCCTTTATGCTTGGCGACTTCGGGGCTTCGCGTCTTGGCGTTAAAAAGAAACCGGCCGGAACGGCGTCGAGCGCGATTCCGGCCGGTTCAAGTTCGCGGGCGACTTACTTCTTTCGCAGCGGAATACAGATGTCGCCGAAGTTGGTCTGGACGATTTGCAAATCGGTCAGGCCGGTGATGCCGTCGTTGTTGAAGTCGAACACGCTGGGCAGGCCCCAATAATCAATCACGCCTTGGATGTCGGCTTCGTTCACCTGTTTGTCGAGGTTGCCATCGCCGGGGCACGCGGGTTCGGAGTTGAGGATGTTCTCCAACTCGGCCATCAACTGATTAAGATTCTTGTTTTCCATGGGTGTCAGTTTTTTCTTGGTCAACAAGTTGAAGGGTGAATTGTCCAAGCCCACGGGATTCAAGAGGGTTGGCTTGAGATCATAAAATTCGTAGGGGTTGATGCTGGCATCGCACGAAGCGAGCGCGGATTTGACGAGTTTGTAACGGTCATTGCGCACGGTCCAGACGGACGTCGGTTGGATGGAAAGGTTGGTGTAGACGAAAGCGCGCACATCGCAGCAGTTGGAATAAACCACAGTCGCGCCGGGTCCGAACCATTCGCCGCCGGATTCTTCGCACGTGGCTTGGTTATCGAACAAAATGTCGTTGCCAACTTTTTGACCGGCGATGGTAAAGACGGAAGGCCAGGTCTGCGCGTTGGGTGGCACGGTGCCGCCGAGTTCGGAGTAATTAAATTTGCGGATGTCGCGTTGGTTGGGATTGGTCAGATAATCGAGCATCGGTTCGCAATCGAGAATGTGCGAGGGCGGCACGATCTTGTGGACATTAAGGCCAGCGATTTCGCCAAACAATTCGAAGAGATCCACGGCATTGACCATGGATGTGACGGTGCGGTTGGGTTTTTTAACCATCGGTCCGGAAATAATGATCGGAGCCGCGACGCCCGTCTGATACGGCGTGGCTTTGGCGCGCAACGGATTGTAAGGGAGATTTACGCTCTCGTAGTAAGTGCCATTGTCGCCCAACAAAATGACCATCGTGTCGGTCTTGGCGGGAACGTAGGAGATATCGCCGTTAGGAAGTTGAGTGGCGAGACCAGCGCCGACGAGCAGGCGACCAATTTCCTTGTCCATCGCATACAACATCAAGTTGCTGATAATTTTAATCTGTTGCTCATTGGTGTTCGCCTCGACGAGACCGCCCGGCCACGTGAAGCCCGCCGGATAAAGATTGGTCGGCGGCTCCTGATAGGGAGTATGAATGGCGCTGTAACTGACAGTGCACATCCACGACTGACTGGTCCGTTGCTGTTGTATCCACGTCACGGCATCGTCGGTCTGCGCGGTCACCATGTATTTGCGGGAAAGCGTCACGCTGACATTCGTGCCGAGATTGATGGTGCGCGGCCACGCAAAGTAACCGTTGTTGATGGTGAAATCGGGGACGATGACGGCATCGGCAATATTCGTCGCGAACAAGCCATTCGTGTCGAGCGCCGGAATGCCGCCGAGTTGCAGGATTTGTTGGCCGGTATAACCCGCGCCGTGATTGTCATCGGCATAGGCATTCGTCTGCGCATCTTGAAACCATGCGACGCCTAATTTATTTCCCGTGGGAAAACCGCAGGGATACAACGTGGTATTCGTGGTCTGATTGCCAAGGGTAGGATCAATGTAAGGCGGACCGCCGACCATGCAGCCATTAAAATAATTCCAACCCAAAGCGGCCGGAGCGCCGTAGCCGGCTGGGTTGTTGTCCGGCCCGCCGAGATGAAATTTTCCGAACAACGCACTGCTGTAACCGCCATTCGCCAGCACGCGCGGCGACGTTACTTCGAACGGCGACACTTGTGAGGAAGGCAAATTGTAATCGAGCAGGGCGGACTTCACCCCGGTGCGTAACGGATAGCGACCGGTGAAGAAACACGCGCGGCTCGGCGAACATTCCGGCATCATCCACGCGTTGTTGAAGGAAACGCCTTGTTGCGCGAGCGTTTGCATGACGGGCGTCACCTGCGGCGCGGCGGCGTTGAAACTTTTCAACTGATCGATGCCCACATCATCCATGATGATGAACAAAATGTTCGGATGCTTGGCGCGCTTGTTCAAAGACTGCAATTGTTCCTGCCAAGTCTGCGCCTGAGCGGTGCCGAACGACGGCAACACGAGTTGCGCGCCCAACAGCAACGTGGTGGTGAACGAAAGTTTTTGGAGGAAGGAAGAATTTTTCATGTGTGTAAAATTAAGTTAAGCCCAGCCCGTGACGGTTCCCAGATTGGAATTAAGTGTTACGGCAATTTCCCAAAAGGTCAATCTGCCAACCGTAGCCCTTTGTCGGCTGATAGCAAATTATACTTGGATATGTTTTTGAATGACTGCGTCGGGCGGTCCGGCGGAAAACAAAAACGCGGACGGTTTCAGTTGGAAACCGCCCGCGTCGAGATAATCGCTTTGGTCAGCGTGAAAAAATAAATTCTACTTCGGGTCGAGTTTGAGCGCGATGGTCTGGGTGGCGCGCAAAATTAAATCGTCGCCGACCGCGATGTGTTCGAGTGTGTAGGGCAGGGGAATCTTAAAGGTTTTCACGTTGCCGTTGGCATATTTCAAAGTCAGCATTCGGTAGCTGCGGTCGGCTTGAATGACGCGCGCGCTCATGTCGAGCGTCGTCACCATCACGCCAGCGGGATTTGCGCCTTTCGCTGCGCCGTGAATCGTCAGACCGGCGGTTGTGCTCGGCGGCTGGCCGTTCTTCACGAGGAAAATGCCAATCTCTTCGGCCACTTTAATTTTCACGCCGTCGCCCGCGTGAATCTTGTCGAAGTTGACAACTTCCGGTCCGGCGATGTTGGTGGTGCTATTGCCGTCGGCATACTTGAGCACAATCTGGCGCGAAGTTTGGTCAATGGATGCGACGGTCGCCTCGGCGTTGCGCGTGTCCATGACAATCATGCTGCCAGCAAACGCGGGATCACCGGTGTTCGGCTGGATGTCGTAAGCATTCGTCCAACAACCATTCAGCAACAACATGACCGGCAGCAGGAGCAGCGGCGCGAACTTGGTAATTTTAATTTTCATAAAAACTTAATTTATTTCGGAATAATTATTTTGGAAACAGAAAGGTGACCGAGAAACGCAAACCCCAATCCGGTCCGTAGGCGGGACGTTGCGCGTAGTAGCGGTAACCGATCTGAAATGCGATGGGCAGTTTACCAATCTTCACGAGTTGCTGAATACTGACGTTGATGGGAACCGTCCATTCGCCGGTCTGCCAATTGTAGGTGGACTCGGTATTGATGCTCGGCGTGGTGTAAGTCTTCGTCGTGTAGGAAAGGAACGGTTGTAGATAAGTCGAGTTGACCGCTTGATTGCCCCAACCGGCAAATGACCAGATGTGATTCGCCAACACGCCGTAGGTGAAACCATCTTTTTGTTGCAACGCCACGATGGTCGGACCCGCGCCGTATTTGCCCGCGCCCAATTCACTTTGCGTCGCCGTCGGATAATAAAGCACCGGCCCCGCGCCGAGAATCCACCCGCCGACCGGCGCTTTAGGCGAGAAGAAAAAACTTTGTGTGATGTCGCCGAGACCCGCGTGACTTTCGCGCAGACTCGCAGGCGCTTTCGGATTATTGCTCAACGCTTCCTGATAAATCACCGGCATGATGGTGCGGATAATGAGATTCCAATCATCGCTGATGCCAATCGGAATGACCGGCTGGATGTTTACGGTATATTTCATCGCGTTGGCCGGCCCGATACCGAAGTCCCAGTTGTTCTGGAACGGCACGCTGATGAGCGCGGCGACGGGGTTGTTTAATTTCTTCGCGAGATCCGCTTCCGAATCTTGTTTGGTGTCCGCCGCATTGGTTTCCTGCGCGCGCGCAGTTACGAGCGAAGTGGAGACCGCCAGCAGCAGTAAACAGTTTTTAAGTTTCATAATTTTTTCCTTCTGAACGTGATTATTTGGAACGCACCAACCTAGAAACTAATGTCGCAAAAAAGTTTGTCCGGCAAGGTTATTCCTGTCGGCAATCAACCACGATGCTCGCGCGAAAATTATTTCTTTAAGCCCAGCGCCCATTCGATGCCGCCGAGGACGTGTTGTTGATACGCCTTGCTGATGGCCGCGTCGTTCTTACGATCTTTGATGGTCGGGTCGGCATCAATCAGGTCTTCCCGATGGCCGAGCGAGGTGTAGAAAACTTTGCCCGCGCCGTAATCTTTGCACCACGAAACCGCAAAGTGTCCGGTCGCGCCCGTTTCTGGATGTTTGTCCATGATGAGCAGGTCGTGAACATTCGTCGGATTGTAATTCTTGAACTGATAAATTTCTTCCTGCGAAATCGTCCACGATTTGCCGAGGTGCGCATCGGCGGGATTGGACGCGTCTTCATTAAAACATTCCACGCTCACTTGTTTACCGTGATGTGCAAACTCGCCGCCGAGCATTTCCGCATATTCCGGCCAGCCATGAAACGTATCGCTCGCCGCATGCAAACCGATGAACGCGTGTCCAGCCTTGATCCAATCGAGAAAACCCTGCTTGTCGGGAATGGGCAAATCGCCCGTCGTGCTGGCGAAAACGACGCCGTCGTAATTCTTGAGGTTGTCCGGCGAAAGTTTTTGGAGCACGACCGCCAAGCTCGCCGTCCACGCGGCTTCGCTGTTGGTGAACGCCGTTTTCTCTGCATCCGTTGCGTCCGCTTTCAGCTTTGCCGGAAATCCCGTCTTGGGATGTCCGGGCGGTTGCTGCACAAAATCCACCGTGAACTCGCCGCTGTTTTTCGCGAGCAGCGACAACATATTTTCCAGCGTGGGAATCGAGGCATGACGAAAACCCGTCGTCGTGGAAACCACGAGCAGTTTCTTGGGCGCGGCGTGGAGAGTCGTCGCAATCAAAGTTGCGGCTAAAATTGAGAAAAGTGTTTTCATGTTTTTGTTTTTAATTCTGCATTTCAATCACGGTTCATTCACAAACGGAATCGCACGCACCCAGATGTTGCGGAACGAAACGGAGTTGTTGTGATACTGCAACGCCAGCGGCATCAACGCGTCATGCGCCGAGTATTTACCCAACGAGCGCCAGTTCGTCGCGCCGCGAAACGCCTGATGATTCTGCACCACCACGCCGTTCAACGTCACCGTCGCATACGCGGGCGAAATTAATTTGCCATCCGCATCAAAACGCGGCGCGGTGAAAATGATGTCGTAAGTTTCCCAGTTGCCGGGCGGACGACACGCATTGGCGAGCGCGGGATGCTGGCCGTAAAGTCCGCCCGTCGCGCCATCGGCGTAGGTTTTATTGTCGTAGCAATCGAGCACCTGCACTTCGTAAAGGCCCATGAAATAAATACCGCTGTTGCCGCGACCTTGACCATCGCCTTTCGGCGGCGTCGGCTCTTTAAACTCAAGATGCAACTGGATGTCGCCGAATTTATTCGTCGTTTGGATGTCGCCCTTCGCGGAAGTCGCCACGCCATCGGCCACCGTCCAAAAAGCCGGGCCGCCGGTTTTTTTGTCCACCCATTGCGACAAATCTTTGCCGTCGAACAAAACAATCGCGTCGGCGGGCGGCGCGGCATTCTCGCTGAACGTCGCACCGGGCGTGACGATGGGCGGTTGCGGACGCGCGGGATCGTGGACGTGCCACAAGCCGGACGGTTGCAGCGGCGTGTCTTGAAAACCCGCGACGCCATCAATGACGATTTCGTGCGGCTTCGGCGCGGCGGTTTGCGCGAGCGCGAGGTTGGTGGTGATGGCCGCGAACGCGGCAACGATGATGAGTGATTTCATTTTAATTTTTATTACGGTCAAAGTGATGTTTGGTGTTTCGACGACTGGTTAGCGGCTGCGCGTCTCTCGTCATGGCTGATAATGGCTTGGAACTGGAGCGATGATATGTGGATCCCATGTGATTTTACAATCGGGACAATCATAGAACATATAATCTTCCTGCTCAAATTGACCTAGCTTCTGGCGAACAGTCCGCACATGCAGTCGTCGCGAACACTGCGGACAACGGATGAACAACCTCTGCTGGCACACACCAATCACAACAACACCACAAGGGATTGTCCAAAACCAAGAAGTGTGAAATGCGTAATTCAAACCAAGCGCAACTAGCGGAGAAAGGAAGAAGGCGCGCATAGTCCAACGAGGATAACTCATGGTCTGGGTGGGAAACGGCTGCTCAATAGACGGCTTGCTGCCTTCAAGTGCTGCCTGAAGCTTGTCTCGTCGCGCTTGTTTTTTCTCGGATATGCTCATAATGCGAAGCTGCCTAACCAACCTTCGGAAACTTCGTCCACTTGGCATTGGACTTGGCGGACTTCACGCAGGTTTCAATAAACGCCATGCCGATGACGCCGTCGTCCACGGTCGGAAAATCAAACGAACCTTTTTTACCCGCAATGTTCGCGCGGATCGCCGCGACCGCTTCCAAATAAATATTCGCAAACGCCTCGATGAACGCTTCGGGATGACCGAACGGTAGACGCGTGAATTTCTTCGCCACGTCGCTGACATAATTATTTCCGCGCCGCAGAATCTTCGCCGCTTCGCCCTTCGGCGTGAACTTTAATTCATTCGGATGTTCCTGCTGCCACGCGAGCGCGCCGAGCGTGCCGTAAACGCGGATGTTCAAATTATTTTCCTCGCCGCAGGAAATTTGCGAGCAATGCAAAACGCCCTTCGCGCCGCCTTTGTAGCGCAGCAGCATATTCGCATCGTCTTCCAGTTTGCGACCGGGAATGAAGCTCGTGAACTCCGCGCACACTTCATCAATCTGCAAGCCGGTGATGTAGCGGCCAAGATTTTCCGCGTGCGTGCCGATGTCGCCGACGCAGCAACTCGCGCCCGCCTTTTTCGGATCCGCGCGCCACGCGGCTTGCTTCTGGCCGTCGGCTTCAATCTTGTCGAGCAACCAACCTTGCGGATACTCGGCGACAATTTTCAGAATCTTGCCGAGCTTGCCGGTGCGGACGAGTTCGCGCGCTTCTTTGACCATCGGATAACCGGTGTAATTATGCGTGAGCGCAAACACTTTTCCGCTCTTGCGAACAACTTCGCGCAAGGCTTTCGCTTCTTTCAAAGTCAACGTCATCGGCTTGTCGCAGACGACGTGAAAACCTTTTTTGAGAAACGCCGTCGCAACGGGCGCGTGCAGAAAGTTCGGCGTGACGATGGCGACAAAATCAATCCGTTCGTCCGCTGGCAATGCGGCTTCGCGTTCGGCCATTTCGGCGTAGCTCGCATAAACGCGCGCTGGATTGAGGAAAAGTTGTTCGCCGGTGATGGCGGAATTTTTGGCGTCGGAAGAAAATGCGCCCGCGACGAGTTCGAGCTGGCCGTCGAGATTCGCGGCCAGGCGATGCACCGCGCCGATGAAAGCGTTCTGGCCGCCGCCGACCATGCCGTAACGAAGTTTGCGTTGAGCTGACATAAAATGATTTGGAAGTGATTTGGGACGTGGCAATCTAGGCAAACCAACGGGCGGGAACAAGCCGCGAGTTTTCCGCCGCTGCAAAAATTGTTTCGCCTAAAAACAAAAACGTCGGAGTGGCTGATCCACTCCGACGGTTGCGTTTTAAGCCCGTAGTCGCCAGATAAAGCTCGCGCTGGCTGTGCTCGGATTAGTTAGCACCTTTGCCGGTAAGTGCACCAGAACCGGCGAAAGGTAATCCGTCAACCGATCCCTCGATGGGGCCGGTGGCTTTGAGGGATTCTTTGAACTTGCCGGTCGTGCCATTGGAAGAAATAGCATAAGCGGTCATGCCAACGTAATCAAAAAAGTCGCCATTGACCGGGCTCGACTTTCTGGACCATGTTGGGTGTTAGTCCAAGCACTGGTTTGAGTTTATGTTTTCGTTGTTTCTTTGTCCATTCCCAGTGGAGGGAGGGCGAAGCC
>CAILDU010000015.1 GCA_903833055.1 uncultured Verrucomicrobia subdivision 3 bacterium
ACGTTTTTTTCACCACGGTCCGCCTCCCGCAGGATGCGAATCTTGTCTTCCGTCGTATACCGTTTGCCTTTCATCGTCTGGTCCTTTCTTGTGGCCCAGACTAACACATCAACTGGCCTGAAAAAGCCGAGTCACATCACGTCCAATGCGTCAAATCTGCCGAGGCCTCGATGACGTAAGTTTGTCCCGCTACGCCAGAAAGTTGCGCGGTCATCGTGCCATTTACAAACGCAGGCGCGAGCGACAATTTGCTCGGCGGCGGCGGCGCGGTCACGACGACGATGCTTTGCGTCAGACTATTTGTGCTAGGACTGAAATTGCCAGCGGGATCGGAATATTCAGCTGTGATGACGGCATAATTCTGACCCAGACTTGCGGCCACAATCGTCATATTCGCCGCGCCGCTCGCAACGGAAACCGCGCTGCCAAGTTTATTTGTCCCGTTGCATTTGAACTGAATGACGCCAACCGGCGGCAGCAGGCTCGTCGCGAGCGGTTTTACTTGCGCGGCGAACGTGATGTTCTGATTCGTGAGCGCAGGATTCAACGTCGTAGAAATTAGCGCGGCGGTGCTGGCTGGCGTCACCGTCAAAACGCCATTGGTGAAACTTAATTTGTAATTCACCGAGACGAGCGAACCTTTGCTAATTGTAATCGGATAAGTGCCGACGTTGCTGTTGGTCTTCGCCGTCGTCGTGAGCGCAGGGGAACCAACCACATCGCTGTTCGTCAAACTTTCGCCCGCGACAAAACCGGCAAACGTCGCTGTCAAAATCGGATTCGTTACGCCGTAAGGCCGCGCGAGACTGTCGGCGGTCACGCTCAATGCGGCGGTGGTGATATTTGCCGCCGCCGTCGTATTCGTCGCAGATAAATTGTAATTGCCCGAATCATTGCCCGTGACGGCGAGACCGTAAACATTGATTAAAATGTTGGTCGCAACATTCTTGCTAACAAAGGCGGCGGAAGTGTAGCTGTCCGTCAACACGTCGCCAGTCGCGCGGTTGTCCGTGAGTGTGACGATGGCGTTCGTCGTGCCGTCGTAAATTTTGTTCACGCCTTTCGCGGTGATGACGAGCGTGCGCGGCATGATGCTCGCGGTCGCGGTTGGTTGCGTCAAAGCGTAGTTGTTGGAACTTGTGCCGCCGAGCGTCAAGCCAGAAACGGTCACGGTTTTATTCGTGCCAATAACTTTGCTGGCGAACACGCCTTTGGCCGCTGCGGTATTCAATGTTACGGCGTCGCCACTGAAAACGGTAACGAGCGTAGCGTTGCTGAAATTCAGCGTGGCGCTAGTCGTCGCATCATAAATTTTGTTGTTCGCCCCGACGCCGGAAACGGTGAGTGCCGCCTTGGTGATGTTGGCAGCCGCCGTGGTGTTGGTCGCCGTCAAAACGTAGTTGGTCGAATCGTTGCCCGTGATGGTGAGGCCGGAAACATTGATTGAAATTGCTGTGCCGACATTTTTATTCGTAAACGCTGCAGATGCGTAGCTATCTGTTACCGCGTCGCCAGCAACGTGGTTGTCGGTGAGCGTGACGGTCGCGTTGGTTGTGCCGTCGTAAATTATATTCAGGCCTTTCGCGGTGATAGTGAGTCCGTGCGTGGCGATATTTCCGGTCGTCGTAATGGGCGTCGCAAGGGTGTAATTACTCGCGTTCGTCCCGGTCAGCGCGAGGCCGAAAACGGAAACTATTTTTCCACTGCCAACCGTTTTGCTGGCGAAAGTTCCTTTGGCGCTGGCGGAATTTAAGGTGACCGAGTCGCCAGCCAAAATCGGGGCGAGCGTCGCGTTGCTGAAATTCAAAGTCGCAGTCGTCGTGGCGTCGTAAATTTTGTTGCTGGCGAGGATGCCGGAAACGGTGAGCGCCGCCGGTGTAATGTTTGCCGTTGCCGTTGCCGTGAGGTTGCTCAAAGCATAATTGCCCGCGTCTGTGCCTGTGATGGCAAGGCCGGAAACATTAATGAAAATCGCTGTGCCGACGTTTTTGTTGGTGAACTCCGCGCTGGTATAACTGTTGGTAAAATTGTCGCCGGTCATGCGGTTGTCTGTCAGTGTGACGGTCGCGTTGGTTGTGCCGTCGTAAATTTTGTTCACGCCTTTTGCGGTGATGACAAGGTTGCGCGCGGTGATGTTCGCGGTCGTGGTGGGTTGCGTGACGGAATAATTTCCCGCGCTCGCGCCCGCGAGCGCGAGGCCGGAAATGGAAACGGTTTTTCCGCTGCCGACAATTTTATTTGCGAATGCGCCTTTGGCCGATCCGCTGCTCAATGTAACTACGTCGCCGGACACAATTGTGGTGAGCGCGGCGTTGCTGAAATTCAAAGTGGCATTGGTCGTGCCGTCGTAAATTTTGTTGTTCGCCACGACACCAGAAACGGTCAGTGCCAGTTTACCGGTTGAAAGCGAAAGGTTGCTGGACGTGCTGGTGGAAAAATTTGCGTCGCCGACATATACGGCGGTGATGGTGTGGCTGGTGGTCGCGGCAGAAATCCGGTTGGTGCTGAAGCTCGCGCTGCCGGAAGTGTTCAGCGTCGCTGTGCCGAGTGTGGTTGTTCCGTCCTTGAAAGTGATCGTGCCAGTCGCCGTGCCGCTGGCGGGTGTTACGACGCCAACGGTTGCGGTGAAGGTGATGCTCTGGCCGTAGGTTAGAATATTAGTTGAAGCCGCAAGCGCAGTGGCGGTGTTGCCCTTGCTAACATTGAACGAGCTGCTGGTGGCATTTTTGAATCCACTGGTCGAAGCGATTAGCGTATCGCCATTGTTGGCCAGCGTGATTTTAAGATTTGTAAAAGCGGCCTTGCCGCTGGCGTCGGTGGTAAGATTGGTCGTGCCGGTCAAACCGGTCTTGTTCAAGGCGAGTGAAATCGCTACGCCGCTTTGCGCTACATTCGTGCCGTTTTTGTCGGCCAGTTGGACGACGACATTGGTAATTCCTGCCCCGACAACGGTGCTCGTCGGTTGCGCGGTGAAGATGAGTTGGCTGGCCGTGGTCGCACCGAGAATAGAAAAGCTGTTCATCAAAATTGTGATGAACATGGCAATCGCCCTTTTCGGGATTGTCTTTACGGGTTTCATTTTTACTTCTGATTAACAACTGATAACAACGTTCGTCTTCCAGAACGAACACCTTGGTTTAGCAACTGTTAAGCCATCTTTTGCAATTCGGTAAAATACCATTTTTATGGTATTGGCGGGTAGGCAAGCTGACTCATTGTCGGTTTATATGACAAGGAGTGTCCAATATACTGGACGAACTGCGGAAAAAATCCTCTGAAGTGGAAAATGGAAACGAACCGGCAATCTACGCCTCACTCACGAGCGGTGAAAATTGCCGCGTCTCCGGGTCGTAGGCGAACAGTTCCGCCGTAGCGATTTTGAAGAACCAACCATGTAAGCGCAGCGAACCGTCCATCAGCCGTTCCTGCACGCATGAGTAACTGTGGAGATTGTCGAGACCGAACAAAACATTTTCCTCGGCGGCGGCGGTCTCGCGCTCCGTGTGGTTGTGAAGATGCGCGTAATCTTTTTTCAGCACTTCCACCACCGGCGCCGCCAGCTTTAGCCAGTCTCGCAAATGCGGCGTGGAGTTGCTCACCGGTTTTTCGCCGAGCATCGCGGTGATCGCGCCGCATTGCGAATGACCGCAGATGACAATGTCATTCACGCGTAACGTCTCGACGGCGAACTCGATGGCGGCGGCGGTGGAATTCGTATCGCCCTTCACATTCGCCGGCGGAACGATGTTGCCGACATTTTTGACGACGAACAAATCGCCCGGCTTGCTCTGCGTGATGAGTTCCGCCAGCACGCGCGAATCCGAGCAAGTGATAAAAAGCGTGTGCGGATTCTGCCCTTCCTGCGACAGCTTGCGAAAAAGCTTCCGGTAATTTCCAAACTGGTCGGTTTGAAATTTATGGACGCCTTCGATGAGCCGTTGCATGAAAAATTATTGTGCGAGCGTTTTATTCTTGGCGCGCGATTCTTCCATCAGACGCACCTTGAATTTTTTGAATTCTTGCTGCAAACGCGCGTCACTCGTCGCGAGGATTTGTGCCGCGAGAATGCCCGCATTGCGTCCGCCGTTGATGGCGACCGTCGCGACCGGCACGCCCGGCGGCATTTGCACCATCGAGAGCAACGAATCAATTCCGTCCGTGGATTTGCCAAGAATCGGCACGCCGATGACCGGCAACGTCGTGAACGCCGCCGTGACGCCCGCCAGATGCGCCGCGCCGCCCGCGCCGCAGATAAAAACTTTGATGCCGCGCGTCGGTGCGCCCGAAACATATTCTTCCAGTCCGTGCGGATCGCGATGCGCGGAAATGACTTTCGCCTCGCTGGCGATGCCGAATTCTTTCAGCGCATCGGCGGCGGCTTTCATCACCGGCCAGTCCGAATCGCTGCCCATCAAAATTCCCACTTGTGGCTTGTCAGAAGTTGAACTCATGCCGAAAGTTTAGCCAAAACTTTGCAAAATGTCATCGCCCAAAATTATCTCGTTTTGCTTCGCGTTCGTTTGGTGAATATGATGATTGCGTGAGCCGGTGGAAAAATATTTCTGAATTTCTTGCGCTGCGACGGAACACGTCGCTACTGCTCGTCGCGCTCGTGCTTGCGGGCACGGGCGAGAAACTTTGGCTTGGCTTCGCGCCAAAATATATCGAAGTGCTGGCGCACGGCGTCATCTCGGCGGCACAAATAATTTTAATCATCGGCATCTTCGACGCGCTGCAAACTTTTCTCGGCGCGATTTACGCGTATCCCGGCGGTTGGCTCACCGATCATTGGGGGCAACGCAAATCGCTGCTGCTGTTCAGTCTGATTTCCGTCGCCGGCTACATTTTGGTTTTGGTCTGGCAAAGCTGGTTGGCGTTGCTGCTCGGCTCATTTCTTTTTCTCGCGTGGAGCGCGTTGTCGCTGCCGGCGACGCTTTCGGTTATCGCCACGTCGCTGCAAAGCCATCGGCACACGATGGGTGTGGGCGTGCAGTCCATGATCCGCCGCGTGCCAATGATGCTCGGCCCGCTCCTGGGCGGCTGGCTGCTTACACGCTTCGGTTGGACGGACGGCGTGCGTTACGCGCTCGCGCTCTGCATCACGATGAGCCTGCTGACGCTGGCGTTTCAATGGTTCATGTTCGAGCCGGACGGCAAAGCTGCCGTGGCGCAAAATAAAAACTCAACGAACACTTCAATTTCATTTTTCACCGTCATCAAAACCTTCACGCCTGCGTTGCGCGAATTGCTGGTGAGCGACATCCTCATCCGCTTCTGTGAACGAATTCCGTATGCATTTATCATTTTGTGGGCGATGGATTCCAGCGGCGTCCCCGCGCAGCAATTCGGTTATCTCGTCACCTTCGAAATGGTCACGGCGATGTTTTGCTACATCCCCGTCGCACATCTCGCCGACAAATACGGTCGCCGCCCGTTCGTGCTCATCACGTTTGTTTTCTTCACGCTGTTTCCGGTGACGCTGCTGTGGGCGCATGATTTTAAATGGCTGGCGCTGGCGTTCGTCGTGCGCGGGCTGAAGGAATTTGGCGAGCCGGCGCGCAAGGCG
>CAILDU010000016.1 GCA_903833055.1 uncultured Verrucomicrobia subdivision 3 bacterium
ACCGACGGCGGCAAATCGCGCAATGCGATTCGTTCGCCGCGGCTTAAAACGACAGCGTGTTCAATCGCCGTCCGCAGCTCGCGCACATTGCCTGGCCACGAAAAATTCATCAGCGCTTCGAGCGCTTCCACCGTGAAATCGTTCACCGCTTTTCCATTTTCTTTGGCGAACTCGCGCAGAAAAGCCTGTGCCAGCAAGGGAATATCGCCCGTTCGTTCGCGCAATGGCGGCAGTTCAATTTCCACGACGCGCAGGCGGAAAAACAAATCCTCACGGAACTTACCGGCTTTGACCAGTTCCTCCAAATTTTTATTCGTCGCCGCCACGAGCCGCACATCGGCGGTCAAAGTTTTGTTTGAGCCGACGCGCTCAAAAGTTCGTTCGCCCAAAAACCGCAGCAACTTTACCTGAATCGTCGCGTCAATCTCGCCAATTTCATCCAGAAATAAAGTGCCGCCCTGCGCCTGTTCAAATCGGCCGATGCGTCGCTCGTGCGCGCCCGTGAACGCACCGCGTTCGTGACCGAACAATTCGCTTTCGAGCAACGTCGGCGCGAGCGCCGCGCAGTGAACCGTCACGAACGGCTGCTGCGCGCGCGGACTTAATTGATGAATCGCTTTCGCCACGAGTTCCTTGCCCGTGCCGCTTTCACCGCCGATTAAAACCGTCGCACGCGTCGGCGCGACTTGTTGGACGACTTCGAAAATCTCCGTCATCACCGGCGATTTGCCGATGATGTTTTCCAGACCAAATTTGGAATCGAGTTGTTTGCGTAAGGAAACATTTTCCACTTCCAAATGTTGTTGCTTGAGCGAACGCGCAATTCGCATTTCCAATTCGTCAATCTGCAAACGACCTTTCGCGATGTAATCGTCCGCGCCGCGTTTCATCGCGTCCACCGCGAGTTCTTCCGAACCGTAAGCCGTCATCAAAATGCAAATCGGTGGCTTCGGCAAAGACTTCGCGCGCGAAATTAATTTCATTCCGTCTTCATTTGGCAGGCGAAAATCTGTGAGCATCACGTCAAAATTTTCACCTTCGAGCAATTCCATCGCCGCCTTTGCGTCTTCGGCGATGTAAACGTCGTAGCGTTCTTCGAGCGCCGCGCGCAAACCCTCGCGCGTCGTCTTCTCGTCATCCACAATCAGCAATGTCGGTTTTTCGGCCATGATTAAATTTTATTTTCCAGCAATCTCGGTTTGCGTTCATGCAACGGCAGCCATACGCGAAAAGTTGTGCCGCGACCAACATGACTTTCCAACTCAATGCGTCCGTTGTGCGCGCGCACAATGCGTTGAACAATCATCAAGCCAAGTCCGCTACCTTTTTTCTTGGTCGTGTAAAACGGTTCAAAAATGCGGTTGATCTGTTCCTGCGGAATGCCGCCACCCGTGTCCGCGACGCTCACCCAAACATTGTCGCTGTTCTCGCCGGTCTGCAATGTCAGCGAGCCGCCGGTCGTCATCGCCTGCGTCGCATTCTTCACGAGGTTCACCAAAACCTGCTGCAACTGCGTCGCGTCCACCGGCGTTGCGGTCAGGTGGCGCGCCAATTTTGTTTTGACGGTCACGCCGCGATTTTCAATTTCCGGCCGCAGCAATTCCAAGGTTTTTTCAACGATGCCGTTCAGTGACGCCAGTTTCAGTTGCACCGGCGCGGGACGAATCGCGCCGAGAAATTGTGTGACGATGTAATCCAGCCGGTG
>CAILDU010000017.1 GCA_903833055.1 uncultured Verrucomicrobia subdivision 3 bacterium
CGTGACGGATTTTTTGGAGTCACTCTGCGTCCTTTAATTTGGATTTTTCTTCCGCTTTCGTCGGTCGCGTCAAAACCTGATTTGGAGTTGGACTCAAGCTTCAAATGAAGCTCTTTCGCTACAAGATATTCAGCGTAGTCGCCAGTCGGATTATTTTGACTGCGAAGAACGCCGCGCTTATTCAGTTCTTCCATTACTCCAGCTTGCAGCTTGAGCAACTCTGAAACTGAAAGTTCGTTTAAACTCGGAGCATTCATTTGCACCCTCCGACAATTTCATCCGCCTTCGCGTGCGAAACACCTTCGTAAAATTTTTCGCCAACCATCATCACCGGCGCCGTGCCGCAGCTCGCGAGGCACTCGACAAATTCGACGGTGAACTTGCCATCCGCCGTCGTCTGCGGACCATGCGCGTGCGGGTCGAGACCCAATTTCGCGCAAAAATAATGATGCAGTTTATACGCGCCGCCGAGCGCGCAACTCAGCGTGCGGCAAACCTTGATCGCGTATTTTCCCTGCGGCTCCTGCCGGAGCATTGGATAAAACGTCAGGATTTCAAAAACGTTGATCGGCTGGAGTTCCAGCTTCTTCGCGGTCCACTGCACGGCGTCGGATGAAATCCAGCCGAACTTTTCCTGGATCGCGTGCAGCACCATCAGCGAGGCGGCGCGCTTCACGGGATAGTGTGTGATCAACTCATTCACTTCCGCTTCCAGTTCAGATGTCGGTTGAAAACTCATCGGTCAGATTCTCCCATCACAAAGTCGAGCGAACCCAGCACGACGGGCACGTCGCTGATCATGCAGCCGGGCAGCAATTCACCAAGAATGCTCAAATTGATAAAGGAGGGCGCGCGAATCTTCAGACGATTCGGCGTGCCGCCGCCCTTGCTGTTGATGTAAAAACCAAGTTCGCCCTTCGGATTTTCATGGCCGAAATACGTTTCACCGGGCGGGCAATTGATGCCTTCGGTCACGAGCATGAACTGATGGATCAGCTCTTCCATGCTCGTCAAAACTTTTTGCTTGGAAGGCGGCGTGATCTTGCCGTCCTGAACGCTGACCGGTTCGTGCGATTTGTTTTCGGCCCCACCGGGAATCTTGTTACAGCACTGCTCCAAAATGCGCATGCTCTGCTTCATCTCTTCCATGCGCACGAGGTAGCGATCATAACAATCACCGGTCGAACCCACGGCGACATCGAAATCCAAATCCTTGTAGCACAGATACGGCTGGTTTTTGCGCAGATCGAAATCCACGCCGCTGCCGCGCAAATTCGGACCGCTCAAAGCGTAATCAATCGCCATTTCCTTCGAGACGACGCCAAGATCGCGCAAACGATCCACCCAGATGCGATTGCGCGTGAGCAACGTGTTCGCCTCGTCGAGCGCGACGGCAAATTCTTTCAGGAACACGCGAATCATGTCCACCCAGTTGGGCGGCACGTCACGCATCAACCCGCCGATGCGCGTGTAGCTGTTCGTTAAACGCGCACCGCTGGCGGCTTCGGCGATGTTGTAAATTTTTTCGCGCTCGGTAAACGTGAGCAAGAAAACGGTGACCGCACCGGTGTCCATCGCGAACGCGCCGAGACCGAGCAAATGCGAGGAAATACGGGCCAGTTCTGCGCACATCACCCGGATGTATTGGCAGCGCGGCGGCAACTTGTCGTGGATGCCGAGAAGCTTTTCGACCGCGAGGGCGTAAGCGACGTTGTTCGCCAACGGCGCGAGATAATCCAGACGATCCGTGTAAGGGATGAACTGGGTGTAGGTCATGTTCTCGGCGATTTTTTCGTCGCCACGATGCAGATAACCCACGTCCGGATCGGCCTTGGTGATGACTTCGCCATCCAGTTCCAACACGATGCGCAAAACGCCGTGCGTGGCAGGATGCGACGGGCCCATATTCAGCACCATCTTCTCGCCCTGAATATCCTGCGTCTCTTCAATCGCCGCAGCACGCGCGGCGGAATCAGGAATTTCAATGTCTTGAACAGTGGCCATGAAAATTATTTAAGCTTTCCATCAATGAGCCGTTGGTCGCTGATCGCCCGCTCGGCACCTTCAGGCACGCGGACACGCGGTTCGCGCGCAATCGAATCGCTGCTGGTCGGCAAGGTCACGAACGGTCCACCTTCCATCGGCGTCACTTTGGTGAACGCGACGCCGGGCAAATCGGTCGGCTTACCAGCGAGCGGGAAATCTTTCCGCAAGGGATGATAAGGATAACCTTCCCACATCAAAATGCGGCGCAAATCGGGATGACCGCTGAAACGGATGCCCATCAAATCGTAAACTTCGCGCTCGTGCCAGTTGGCGGTGCGCCAGACGGGCAAAACGCTCGGCAATTCGGATTTTTCTTCGCTGACGTCGGTTTTGATGCGCAAATCCTGGCCGTTGGCCACGCCGCGCAAATGATAAATCACCGTCCAGCGCGGATC
>CAILDU010000018.1 GCA_903833055.1 uncultured Verrucomicrobia subdivision 3 bacterium
GCGGCGTGAATTTATTTTTGCTCATCCCCGCGCGCGGGTGCATTTCGGCGACATCAATCATAGTGAAAAGTTACTTGTGTGAGCTGAAACCGTCAAATCGCCAACGAGACAAGTGTTATTATGACTCTCTCGGTTTTGCATTCGTCCTAGTATTTCGTTCGATAGCCAATAAAACCAATATTAGACAGAGGGTCATTAAACTTATGAACAATCCAAACGCCTCTGTCGTAAGTTGTGAAAAACGAACTTGTTTATCTATGGCGTCTTTAGCTCGTGCAGCCACATCATCTGACAACATAGTTATCCATAGCTCTGCAAAATCTTTTACTACCTGTTCAATCCGTTCACCGTTCAGATTTTGGGAGTTTGCGGTTACTATAACTGCCGCCAAATTTTTCAAAAACGCCTGTTTTTGCTCTGGGTTCAAGTGGTTGAGCCATTCTTTAAGAGTGAACCCCTGATGTTTTAAAAGAAAGTCTACGACCGGCTGCGGAAACATATTTTTACTGGCAATCTTTGCTCCTTGTGGAATAAACACCCCTTCATTGCTAGGCACATTTGGAGTTATTGCTGGAGCAGGCGCAACCATTTCGTAGGAAATAATCGGTAGCTTTGGCGGTTTTTCAGGTAGTCTTGTTTGAACAACAAGAACGGCTGTAACAACAAACGCGAGTAAAACTAAAACTGCACCGGCAACTGTTGGAAATCTAGTTAGCTCAAATAGGAACAATTCGATTTTAGAACTTTTTAATATTTTTTCGGGCGGGGCAACTTTGCCCGATTCATTCGACTTATTAAAAATAATAGTTTCAAGATGGCAGTGCGGACATTCAACCCGCCTTGTTTCTCCAGCCCTCATTTCATTGGCATCAAACTTTATGTGTCCGTTACAATTTTGGCACGAGCAAGTAATGTAGTTTGGTTGCTTCATATAGTTCTGGAGAAATTTAGAATCGGCTAGTATGCGCTATTCCGACCGGGTGGAGGATTTGCCACGCCTAAAGTCACTGCCTTGGCGTGATACTCATCAGCCTTAATTGAGTCCGCTTTAGTTCCAATCCCATACCGATAGCATTTTTCTACATAAAGTATGCAATCGGGTTTATCGAACTTGTCAGCCCATTCTAATTTTTTTAGGAATGTCTGTTTCAAAGCCTCTTGATCTTTAAGATAGAGATTCGCTTGTGTGCGATTGGCTTCTGTTTGGAACATCTCTGCCGACTTCTTAAAATATTCAGCCGCTTTATTTGTGTCCGTTTCAACACCCTCGCCATCGCGGTAACGCTCTCCCATCCTGCGTAAGGCATCTCCGTTGCCTTTATTAGCATACAAGCGGTCATAGTTAAGCGATTGGTCTATGACTAACCTCATTTTCTCCGCAGCCTCTTTCCGAACCGCAGCAATTTCATCAATGGCGGCTTGCAAATGTTTTTGAGCAGTTGTCGCGATTTCATCTACGTCTTTGGCTGTTCTTTCGGCTGAACTTAATTGGGATTGTTGGGCTGCTTGTTCAATGGTGGCTGCATTATCAGGCCGGACACAGGGTTTGCCATAATTCAATTTTGGAAGCGTCTTGGCATATCCATCCTCGGAAACGTAGCTGAATGTTCCATCCTCAAATGCCATATAAATCTTTGTGGGGTCAACTGATTCTCCAGCCTTAAAATCATAGGGGAAATTTACAACGAAGTATTCCGTCTTTGTTGAATCGTCAATTTGGCCGAATACCCGAATGCCGCTTGATACCACTTCCAGAATTTGCCCATTGAATTTAACGAAGCTTGAACCAGCAGACATCGCGAATTTCTTTTCCCCGTAAATCTCACGCCAAGGGTCTTTGAGAATCTTTTCAGCGCCTAAAAACTGCGAGCGCAAATTTTCGACTGCCGCATGAGCCATTTTTGCATCCGTTGACTTGATAGCAGCTTCATTACTTAACGAATCAATCCTTGATTGAATTTCAGCTTGTTTTGCCTGATAAACTTCTTGTTCCTGTTGTTCAGCAGATAAAAGTTTATGTCCTTTCCATAAATCATATGGCTCGGCTTCTTGGCTGATTTCAGAATTTGCGCCGCTTGCTACATTTGTGTCGCCATCTGCCGCATAGCCAAAACTCGAAAGGCTTAAAAGTAACACCAGTGTCGTTAAATGAGATTTCATGAAATTCCTCAAATTTGGTTTTGCCCAGTGCATTCCGAAATAGTGATCCATTTGCAAGTCCCTTCACTCATGCGCCTAGATTAGTATTTTCCATCCGTCGCGCAAACTGATTTTGGCGGAAGCGGTTGATCCGAACCATCAAAACGCCTTCGCCGCGATGTCGCGACGGAACTGCGCGCCGTCGAAATGGATTTTCTCCACGGCGGCGTAAGCGACGGCTTGTGCGGTTTTCAAATCTTTGCCCAACGCCGTAACGCCGAGCACGCGCCCGCCGCTCGTCACGATTTGCCCGTCCTTAAAGGCCGTTCCCGCGTGAAAAACTTTTGTGCGCGCTAGCGCATTCGCCGCGTCGAGGCCGGAAATAATTTTCCCTTTCGCGTAATTGCCCGGATAACCGCCGCTCGCCATCACCACGCACACGCTCGCGAGCGGACTCCACTTCAATTCGTGTTTCGCCAACGTGCCGCTTGCGCTGGCATCGAGCAACTCGACTAAATCATTTTCCAAACGCGTCAGGTAAACCTGCGTCTCGGGATCGCCGAAGCGCGCGTTGAATTCCAAAATCTTCGGCCCGTTCTTCGTCAACATCACGCCGGGATAAAGCAGGCCGCGATAATCAATTCCCTCCGCCACGCAGCCGCGCATGAACGGTTCGAGCACGCGCGCAGCGGTTTCGGCGAGTTGCGCGTCGTTCAAAAATGGCGTCGGCGAATAGGTTCCCATGCCGCCGGTGTTCAAACCTAAATCGCCATCCAGCGCGCGCTTGTGATCTTGCGACGTCGGAAAAATTTTCGCCGTCGTGCCGTCGCACAACGCGTGCAACGAGACTTCTGTGCCTTCAAGAAATTCCTGAATCACCACGTTCGCGCCCGCCGCACCAAACGCTTTGCCGACCATGATTTCGTCCACGGCTTTTTCCGCTTCGTTTTGGTTCGTGCAAATCAAAACGCCTTTGCCCAGCGCAAGGCCATCGGCTTTGACAACGCATTTACCACCGAGCGTCGCGCAGAATTTTTTCGCCGCAACAACGTCGGAAAAAGTTCCGGCAGCAGCGGTCGGGATGCCGTATTTCTCCATGAACTTCTGCGAGAAAACCTTTGAAGATTCAAATTGCGCGGCCTTTTGGTTCACGCCCCAAATCTTCAAGCCGTGTTTCTGAAATAAATCAACAATGCCCAGCGCGAGCGGATTGTCCGGGCCGACGACAACTAAATCTGTTTTCTTCTCCTGCGCGAACGCGAGCAGCTTCGGCAAATCTTCGGCGGCAATGTTCACGCACTCGACGGGCGCAGAATTTTTCGCGAGTCGTTCCTGCGCGATGCCCGCGTTGCCGGGCGCGCACCACAGCTGCGTGGCGTGCGGCGATAGCGCGAGTTTCCAGACGAGGGCGTGTTCGCGTCCGCCCGAACCGATGACAAGTATTTTCATGAAAAATCCGCCCGCAGATTACGCGGATGAAAAGACAAAAACAATCAGCGAGAATGTTTCAGCTTACAGCCCCAGCTTGCCCGTGCCGGCAAATTGTTTGACCAACGCGGGCACGGCGTCCACAGGGTCGGTGGTGTAGTGATACGGTAGCTCGTTAAGATTTTCCCATTTGAAATCAGCGGGCGGATTGAACTGCAACTTTTCCCGCGTGACGTTGGATTTGAAATTGTTTTCCTGTTCCAATTTTTCATCCGCTGTGGCCGCACCTTGCGCCGCGCGCGGGTTTTCATTTTTACTGCCGACGAGGCAAATGGTTCCCGCGTGTTCGCGCGAGACGCTGTCCTTGGCGTGAGAAAATGACGTGGCGATAAGCGCGTCGTGATAAAAACAATTTTCCACGAGCGTCACACATTTCGTCACGGAGATGGTGGCGTATTTCGCGCCGTCAATGTAGTTGTCCCAGCAATGAATGTTGCCGAGCCGCGCGCGCGGCGCACGATCATCAATGTTTTCCCACCAATTGTGATGCAGCGAAACATTCAAGCGTCCGCCGTCGCGTTCAAAATTCGACGCGTTGGACGAGTGGCCGATGAGCATGGATTTCTTGTGCGGCCCGCGTTCGTCGCCCGCAAAATGACACCACGAAACGGTAATGCAATCCGAGCCGTGCACAATGTCGCACTGGCCGTCGTAAACTTTTCCGAAATCGCAATGGTCAACCCAGACGTGATGGCTGTGCGTCTGACCCGCGTTGGTGATGCGAACGTAATCCCAGCCGAGCTTGTCATATTTGCCGGTGGGATCGAATTCCCACAAGTCGCGAAAACGCAAATTGCGAAGGATGATGTTTGACGCGCCGTGAATTTCAATTGTGCCCCGACTGATGGTCGCGCCGTTGCCAGCGGAATAAATCGTCGTGTTCGGGCGCACGCGCACGACGCCGACTTTCTTCAGCACCGTGCCGCCTTTTTGATTCGCGAGTTCGCCGAGATCAATGTCGTTCGCGACGAAAATGACGCGCGGCGTGTAATCGCGCGCCTGTTTGTTCTTGAGATCAAGCCGTTCGGCAGCGGTCTGAAATTCCTTCGTGTTGTGGACGATGACCGGCGCGACCGTGCCGCCGCCGGTCGTGCCCGTAAGTCCGTCAGCCGCGACCGTCGCAAAACCGCTGATGGCAAAGGACGGCAGATCTGGAACATTATTTACCTGTGCAAACGCGCCAGCGGAACCGAGCACACAAGCGAACGCGATGAAGAGTTTTGATTTCAAGATGTAATTATTGACGCAGTTATACTCGTATTGGTTACGACGGCACTTGACCAGTTTTGAGACCGCACCGGTCAAAATAAAAATTATTCAAGTCGTGCGTCCAAAATTTTTAACTCGCCAATTTTCACGGCCAGTTCAACCACCTTGCCGCCGTAACGAATTTTGATTTTGCCGCTGCCGCTGACATTTTTCACCGTGGCAGAAACAAGTTTTCCATACTTCCATTCAATGCCAACTTCATACCCGCCACGCGCACGGAGACCAGAAACATTTCCCTCCGGCCACGCTTGCGGCAACGCAGGCAACAATTCAATTTCGCTGTCTTGCGATTGCACCAACATTTCCGCGATAGCCGCCGTGCCGCCAAAATTACCGTCAATCTGGAACGGCGGATGCGCGTCAAAAAGATTTGGATTACAGCCGCCCGTCCATGGCGTGCCGCTCGCACTTTTTCCCGCCGCCGGTTTGATGAGATTTTGCAACATCACAAACGCGTGGTCGCCGTCATGCAAGCGCGCCCACATACCCATACGAAACGCCGTCGCCCAGCCGGTGCTGAAATCACCGCGCGCGACCAAAGTTTTTTTTGCCGCATCCGCCAGCGCGGGCGTGGCCGCCAGCGAAATTTCATTGCCCGGATAAAGTCCCCACAAATGTGATGTGTGCCGGTGATGCGGGTCTTGCTCGGGATATTCCTGCAACCATTCCATCACGCGGCCATCACTGCCGATTTGCGTCGGCGGCAGACGATCGCGCTTCGCATTCAACTCGTCGGCGAAACTTTTATCCGTGCCGAGAATCTCCGAACTCTCGATGCACGCGCCAAACAGAAAACGCAGCAACTGATTATCCATCGTCGGCCCCAAGCAGATGTGCGCGGGCTTGCCGTCGGGCATGAGAAAGGCATTCTCCGGCGAATTCGCGGGCGCCGTCACGAGCCAGTTATTCGTCGGATACTCGATGAGCATGTCGCAATAAAATTCCGCCGAGCCGCGCAACACGGGATAAATTTGTTTCAAATAATTGGTGTCGCCGGTGAACTTCCAGTGCTCCCACAAATTTTGGCAGAGCCACGCGCTGTCGCTCGCCGTCGCGCCCCACGCCGCACTTTCGCCGGGCGAAGTGAAGTCCCACGCGTTCGCCAAAACGTGCGCCACCCAGCCGCGTGCGTTGTAATAATTTTTCGCCGTCCGCTCGCCCGGCTCCACCATGGACTCGATGTAGCCGAACAACGGCTCGTTTAATTCCGTCAAGTTGCAAACTTCCGCCGGCCAGTAAATCATCTGCAAATTGATGTTCAAATGATAGTCCGCGCTCCACGGCGGCGAAATTGTGTCCGCCCAAATCCCCTGTAAATTCGCGGGCATCCCGCCGGGGCGCGACGAAGAAATCAAAAGATAACGACCAAAATTAAAATACAAAACCGCGAGCGACGGATCGTTTTTCAAATCCATTGCCGCAATGCGTTGCGGCGTCGGCTTGGCGGAAATTTCTGAATGCGTTTCCGGCAATTCCATTTTAACGCGATTATAAAAACCCTGATAATCCGCAACGTGCGCCGCAAGCAACGTGGAATATTTTTTTTTGGCGGCGGATTTCAAATCCTGCGCCGCAACTTTCGCCACATCGCGTCCGCTGATTTTTGCGAACCGCTCATAATCCGTCGCCGCCGTCACGAGCAGTAAAACTTCGTCCGCGCCGCTGAGGGAAATTTTTCCATCCGCCGCTGAAATTTTTCCGCCGGTGTTCAATACCTTGAGCCGTGCGGCGTATTTCACGCCGTCGCCATCCACGCCATTTGTCAGCGCGCCGGACATCAGTAATTCATCTTTGCCGACGATTTCCGTTTTGAATCTTTCAGGACGGTCGAGTAGTGCGTCAAAAGTAATTTGCCCCGGCTTGTCCGCCGTGAGCCGCATGACGACAGCCTGATCCGGCGCGCTCACAAAAATGTCGCGGCTGAATTTCACACCGCCACGCGAAAATTCCGTGTGGCCGGTCGCGTTGGACAAATCCAACTCGCGCCGATAGCCGCTGACTTCATTTGTGCCTGCGTAAGAAAATTTCAAACGCAAATCGCCGAGAACTTGATATGAGCCGTAAGGCGCATTGCCGCCGTGACCATTGCCGGAACCGCGTCCGGCACAGGTGAAATTGTGGTTCACAAGCGATTCGGCCTCATGGTTTTTCCCTTCAAGAAGCAGGCGACGAATTTCAGGCAATGCTTTCGCAGCATTCGTGCGGTCGGAATGTTGCACCGAGCCGGACCAAAGCGAATCTTCGTTCAGCGCGATGCGCTCGTTTTCCACGCCGCCAAAATCCATCGCGCCGAGCCGACCGTTACCGAGCGGCAGCGACTCGGTAAACAGTTTCGCCGGCTGGTCGAGCCAGATGGTCGTGTCCGGCGAAAATGCAAAACTGGTGAATGAAACCGCAGTAATGATAGCGATAAAAATCTTTTTCATGTTTTATTCAGAGTCGGGCTGAATCGTGGCGTGCCAGCGGCGGACGATTTCAATTTTTTTAATTTCAGCTAGGCTGGCATTCGTGCCAAAATCGGGCTTCGCCTTTTCTTCGATGAAAATCGGCGCGTCTTTTTTTAGCGGCAAAATTTCCAGCTGCAAATCGCCGTTCAAAATTTCCGGCGCGTAGCGCTTTAAGCCCAAATCAAAATCCCTACCGTTATAAAAATTATCTTCAATTAGCCTGCCGTTGAGTGTCAACCGCGCCACGTCACCGACGTAGTGAATTCGTAGCAGAAGGTCATCGTGCATCCACTTCTTGGTGTCAGGCGGCAATTTAATTTTCCAAACTGCGGCGTTTGTGAAATCAGAATCCGCAGGTGCAATGGCGATGTGCGACTTACCACTGCTCAACGGAATTTCGCGCAAACGACCGGCAGGCTGAACCAACTCGCTTTGAACGGCTGATATTTCTGGCACCCGCACGTGGGAATTTTTGAATATCCATTGGAAAATGCCATCTGATTTGCCTGCATACTTATCGTCTGAGTAAAAAACATTGGTCATGGCAGGGGAAATTTCCATACTCGAATTGTCCAAATTGTCGGACAAAAAATGCAGGGCACTACCATCAAATTCCAGCCAGTCGCTCGTTAAAAACGTGCGTTCGCTTCCGGCAAATCTGCCTTTTGACAGCGCGAGCGAATCGGCTTCGTCCAGCAGCACAATTTGAATTTCGCCGCCGGATTTGGTTTTCATTTTGATGGTTGCGTTGCGGCTCGGTTTTACGTCGCTGAAAACGGCGGGCGCGGACGCCAACGTTTTCGAATCAAAAACAAATTCCGCTTTCACGCCGGGTGTCTCGGCGAAGAAAAAAGTTTCAATCTCGCCATAGTTAACTTTACAAACTGGCTGCGCCGTCGCGTAAATCAATTTCACGCCGCCGAGGTCGAGGTTGAACGGCCAGAAGAAAAATTCGTCCGCTGGAATCGTCACGGGCTTCGTTGGGAAAATAAATTCATGGCCGGACAAGTTTAATTTGAACTGAACATTTTCTTTCGCGGGCAGCGGCTGGAGGCGTTGATAATTGTTCACGAAAACAAAACCAGAATTTCCATCCGAGCGAACCGACCAGCGCAACGTAGCAAAATCATTTTTGTTCGTTGGCGATAAATCGGGAATGGTCGCGGGCATTTGCGCAAGCGGCGCGCCGAAGTCGTGGAGAAACAAATGCAGGCGGCGCAGCCAATAGTATTGCGGATTGATCTGGCCAAATTCGCCGATGGGCGCATTAAAATCGTATGATTTGACGGGCAAATCGTTGGGGTAACCGGTCGCCTGCGATTCCTGCATGGTGGACAATTTGCCTTCGGGATTCTGGCCGCCGTGGAACATATAATAGCCCATCAACGAACTGCCGCTGCCGAGCTGGCAGAACGCGACGGACTCGACATCGCGCGGATCGTAATTGATGCGGCGATGATAGGACGCGGGCATGCCACCGCCGATTTCGCAGGTGAGATACGGATATTTTTCCGTGCCGCTGGTGTCGCCGGATTTGCGATTGCCCAAAGTGTCGTTGCCCACGCCGGTGTCGGTGCGCGTATGTTTGAAAATAAAATTTTCCCAACTGTTGCCTTCCATCGGCTGGATGCCGCGCGTCCAAAAGCCGTCGGGATACGCGCCAAAGAGCGGGAGCAATTCGCCGAGCGGCACGGGCGTGTGCATGGCCGGCCAGCCGGTCTTGATGTAAAGCGGCACGTCAATGCCCGCAGCAATCGCCATTTTTTTCAGCGCCATCAGATAATTCGGCGAGCCGCCAAATTCGTTGTCCACTTGGATGCCAATGACCGAGCCGCCGTCCTTCCACAATTCGCCTTGAAGCTGTTTGGAAATTTCGCCGTAAAGAATTTTTACCGCCGCGAGAAAATTCGTATCCGTCGAGCGCAGTTTCCAGTCTTTGTGCGCGACGACCCAATCGGGGAAACCGCCGTTGCGGACTTCGCCGTGACACCACGGGCCGCAGCGGACAATGACTTTAAGGCCGACATCATTGCACGCTTGCAGAAACTTTTTCAAATCGCGCTGGTCGCTCCAATCCCATTGGCCTTCGATTTCCTCGTGGTGAATCCAGAAAACGTAAGTCGCCACGATGTCCACGCCACCGGCTTTCATCTTGAGCAACTCGTCGCGCCACTCGGATTGCGGCACGCGCGAATAGTGCATTTCGCCCATCACGGGAAACACCGGCTGACCGTCGAAAAGCAGGCTGCGGCTGTTCACGTTGATTTCGTGGCCAGCGGGATTTTTAGTCGTGCCGAGTTTGAAATACCCAGTCTCGGCGGGCGGCGGCGTTTGAATCGTAGCCGTGACAACTTCGGCGCGGAGCGAAAATGAAAATGTCAGACTCGCGGCCAGCACAACGAAAAGTCGTTTCAAAATCGTGGAAAGCATTTCGCAGATTAGGCAACGCGCGAGGCAAAATCAATCGCTGCCGGATAGAACTTGCGGCGAAATGGCTTTGCTTTGCCGCGCAACTAAACCAGAATGTATGCGTATTGACCGGATAGCCGACTCAACTGACTCAACCCGTTGGCTGCCAGAAAAGTTATTTATTAAGAAAAAAATCACCGCCGGTTTCGTCGCGAAAAGTATCGCCGGACGACTGCTGCTTCCCTGCAACTGGAAACCTTTCGCGCGCTGCTTTCGCGCTCGTGAGAACGGACAGAAGTCTGCCGACGATGCTTCGCTCAAACTTTACGGCCAGATTTTGCCCGGCGGTTTTTTGAATTACGGCTACAGCGAAAATCCCACCGTCACGCCGGGAACAACCACGATTGATTCCATTCAGAACGCGCAAATTTGCTACGGCGAACGCCTCGCAGACTTGGTGAAAGATAAGGAAAGCCGCGTGCTCGATGCCGGTTGCGGACTTGGCGGACTCGTCGGACTGCTGCTGAAACGTGGATTGTTTCCGACCGCGCTCACGCCCAATCGCACGCAAATCCGGCGCGTGCGCGATGTTTTTCCCGCTGTGCCGATGATTGAAGGCCGCTTGGAAAAAATTCCCTTGCCGGAATTTCACCACGCGTTCGGAACCGTCATCACGTCCGAATCGTTTCAATACATGAACCTGCCCGTGGCGCTCGACGTCATCAAACAGGTTTTAAAACCGGGTGGCCGCTGGATTTTGTGCGATTATTTCCGCACATCCGCCGACGCGCGCAAGTCCGGCCATTTGTGGACGGATTTTACCACCGCGATTGAGGCGCGCGGCTGGCATATCGTTTCGCAGCAGGACATCACCGCGAATGTTTTGCCGAGCATCGCCTTCGCGCACATGTTCGGCCAACGCTTCGGCCTGCCCGCCGCGCAATTCGCCGCCGACCGTTTGGAACGCAAGCGCCCTGCCCTGAGCTTTCTGTTGCAAGACGTGATTGGAAAACTGCGCGCCAATTTTCAAAGTCAACTCGACGTGGTTGATCCCGTAATCTTCGCGCGGGAAAAGAAATACATGACGCTCGTCATCGAGCAGCGGTAGTCAACCGGAGCGCGACTGTGTCTGAAAGACCAGTCGCAGCAACGCGATTTGCGAAACGGATTTGAATTTTCTGAAGCCGCTATGATTGGCGGGAGTGCTGCGGCTGGTGCGGCGCACACAGCCGCGCTCAGCAAATTTATTCCACCCGCGACACGCCCTTGCCTTTGACGACTTCGCCGATGATCCAGGCGTTGTGTTTCTGCGACTTGATGAATTTCAGCACGGCCTCCGCTTTGTCGGCGGACACGATACTCACCATGCCGATACCCATATTGAAAACTTGGTAAAGCTCGTCATCCGGCACGCCGCTTTGTTCCGCGATGATCTTGAAGACCGGCAGCATTTCCCACGAACCTTTTTTGATGACGCAGTCGAGCGACTTCGGTAGCACGCGCGGGATGTTGTCAATAAAACCGCCGCCGGTGATGTGCGCGAAGGCTTTTACAGGCAGTTTTGAATTTTTAGTTTTTAGTTTTGAGTTGAAACCTTTCAGCAATGCTTGCACCAGCGGGCCATAGCTGACGTGAACGCGGAGCAGCTCCGCGCCGAGCGTCAGCTTCGAGCCGGGGATGCGGCTGGACGGTTTCAGTTTCAACTGCTCGAAGAAAATTTTCCGCCCGAGCGAATAGCCGTTCGTGTGCAGGCCGCTGGATTCGATGCCGATGACCACGTCGCCGCGCCGGATGGTTTTCTGGCCGTTGAGCATCTTGGATTTTTCCACCACGCCGACGATCGTGCCGCTCACGTCATATTCGCCCGGCTGATAAAAGCCCGGCATCTGCGCCGTTTCGCCGCCGATGAGCGCGCAGTTGTTTTCCGCGCACGCGCGCGCGAAGCCCTTGATGATGTCCGTGAAAACGTGCGGCTCCAGCTTGCCCGTGCCGAGATAATCGAGGAAGAACAGCGGCTCCGCGCCCAACACCGCGATGTCGTTCACGCAATGGTTCACGAGATCCGCGCCGATGGTGTCGTGCTGGTCCAGCGTGAAGGCGATTTTCAATTTCGTGCCGACGCCATCCACGCTGCTGACCAAAATCGGCTCGCGATATTTTTTCACGTCCAGCGCGAACAGGCCGCCGAAGCCGCCGACCTTGCCGAGCACCTCGCGGCGATGCGTGCTGGCTAGCAATTGCGGCAACGTGGCTTTGACTTTATTTCCGAGATCAATGTCAACGCCAGCGGCGGCGTAAGCTTTTTGTTTCATGCGGCGGAGATTAAACCGAGAAATGCCTTTGCGGGCGAGAAAATTTCTTGCGGAGACAGCGAAGAAATAAGTTTATGGAACGGCAAATCGGTTTGTGGCTAAATCTTGAGCTTGGAAAACCGAATTCAATTCTTTTGATTTCAAAAATTCCACATGACCATCCGCGAACAAAATATTTCCGCCCGCAGTCGTGGTTGATTTTGAATAGTGAAGTTCTTCTGACCAACCCACCTGTGATTTCTGCGTTAAATCAAGCAATCCGGGTTTAGTTGGCAAGCTGCCAATTTGCAAATTACGGTCGCCAGTTAGAATTGATTTTGAATTATTTAATGTAGCATTTATTCCCACAAAATAACTGATGTTGGTATCCGTAAATTCCGAGACGGATTTTTTTAGATAAATTGAATCACTTCTTTCATCACTTGGGCATGCCAAGCATCTTGGTTCAATACCATAATTCGTGTAGGAATTTATTTTTTGGTAGTTCGTGCCGTCTTGCGAGTA
>CAILDU010000019.1 GCA_903833055.1 uncultured Verrucomicrobia subdivision 3 bacterium
CAACTGGCTCGACCGCTGGCTCGTCACTGGCACGTTGCCGCAGGATTACACGCGCCATTCGATTGAAAATAATTTCGACGTGCTGCCGCTCATCGGCGCGCAGAAAAAACTTCCAGCACACGAGATGGAATTTTTCCTGACACCGACGGAAGAAAGATTTGCCGATGACTTTCTGGTGAAATACAAATTGTTCGGCCAAAAAGTTCTCGGCATTCACGTCGGTTCCGGCGGCACAAAAAATCTACCATTGAAACGTTGGCCGGTAAAAAATTACGCCGGACTGGTGCGGCAATTAAATAAGGAACGACCGGACATCCGCATTTTACTTTTTGGCGGACCGGAAGAAACAAAAGATCACGAAATCGTTCTGGCGCAAGCGAACCGCGAGTTAACGCTCGAAGCTAAAACAAAAAATCTGCGCGAGACGGCGGCGCTGATGAATCGTTGCAGCGCGTTCTTGAGCGTGGACACGGCGCTGATGCACATCGCAGCGGCGGTGAAAGTTCCAAATCAAATTGTCATCGAAGCGCCGACGTTGAACGTGACGAACTGGCCTTACGGCAACAATTTTACACTCGTAAAAAATCCCGTGGTAAACGGACGCGGATTGGATTTTTACCGCTACGACGGCGGCGATATCAAAGGCACGCGCGAACAATTGCTCGCGTGCATGGAGTCGGTGAAAGTCGCGGACGTGTTCGCGACGGTAACGAAACTAATTTGATCAGAGCGTAAAGCCCGCCGCCTTCGCGTCGTTGGCAAACATCTTCACGGTGTCGAGCGAAAGCTCGGTCAAATCCATGCCGGACATTTTGATCGCCTTGCCCAGAATGTCATGCGGCACGGTGACGATGTGTGAACCGCAATCATTCGCCTGAAAAATGTTCAGCACTTCGCGCACGCTCGCCCAGAGCAGTTCCGCCTGTGGCAAATCTTTCAAAACATTTTTGCTTTGCTGCATGATGCCAATTGGATCCACGCCCGTGTCCGCGATACGTCCGGCGAAAACAGAAACGACGGCGGGAACTTTGGGATTCAACGCTGCCGTCACGCCTTCAACTTGCGCCAAAGTAAGAATCGCGGTGACATTCAACTTCACGCCTTCGCTCGCGAGTTCTTTGATGAGCGGCAGCGCGGATTCACCACGCGAGTTGGTGATGGGAATCTTCACGTAAACATTTTTTCCCCAGCCGTTGATTTTCAAACCCTGCCGCTTCATCTCGGCAAACTCGTCGGAAAAAACTTCGAGCGACAGCGGCTTGACGGTGATGGTCTGCAAAATGTCCCGCGCGAACGCCTCGAAATCCGTCAGCCCCGCCTTGCGCATGAGCGTTGGATTCGTGGTCAAGCCTTGGATGAGCGGATTGGCGTTGAGTTCCAACATGCCCTTTTTATCGGCGCCGTCGGCAAAAATTTTTACCTGCAAGTCTTTCAGCGTTCGCTTCATAAAATTATTTATTCGTTTGGGACAGAATAATGTCAGCCGCCTCGGCCAGATTGCGAGCGGAAAAATCAGGTTTCTGCTTCAACTGCTCGATGTAGTTGCCTTCGATGAAAACGGTTTTGCAGCCAGCAGCGTAGCCGCAATCCACATCGCGCCAGCGATCGCCGACCATCCAGCTTTGCGCGAGGTCAATGTTCAGCGCCTTGGCCGCGTTGAGCAACATCCCCGGCTTCGGTTTGCGGCAATCGCAGTTTGACGCGCCGCGACCCGGATGAAAACAAACTTCGATGCGATCCAGCGCAACGACTTTTAACACCTCGGCATTCATCGCTTCCACCAGTTCGCGCGGGACAATGCCGCGGCCAACATCTGGTTGGTTGGTGGTGAGCACGAGCAAAAATCCGGCGGATTTCAATTTTGCACACGCTTCAGGAACGCCCGGAAGAATTTCAAAATCCGCCATGCTCATCGGTGGAAACGGCAAACCATTGCGGACAATGGAACGGTTAATGACACCGTCGCGGTCGAGAAAAACTGCGCGTCGTCTCAAATTATCTAGCAACCCAATGTTTCGATCAATCGTCATGTCATCTATTTCTCAACAGAAATTTCAAAAGCGTCCAGAAGATTTTGCTGGAGCGGTTTTTATTTTAGACCAACCAACAGGCACGAAAAGCAACTCCATCCGGCTGATCTAATTCCAACATTTCTTTTACCGCTTCCGACACAACATGAACAGAAGATGCTCGGCGCACGCCAAAAAAATGCACCCCGGCCGGTATTTTACTGGAAACCAAATCTAGCCGTTGATAACTAGAAGCAAATTCTTTTGTCTCATCAAACCAATCAACCTGATCGCTATCAAGGTCTATGCAATCTATCGCCTGCTTCGCAGATAAAAGACAATATTCATTCAATTCGATAGGGAAGCTGGCTGGCAAAATCATTTTCAGCGGGTGGAATAAAATATCGGCCCCGGCACCTGCATCAATAAATCGGGCACAGCATCGCGAGGAGAAAATTGGCCATCCCATATTATTTGGAAGCATATCTGGAATATGACTGCCCTCAAATCTAACTAATTTGAAATTAGAAATATAGCTTGCGTCGCAAAGCCCTTTATAGACATCCAAGTGATTCGCATTCGGGTTAGTGCTCTTGATTACAATTGAAAACAAATCTTCACCCCAATCTCTTTTTATCTCGTAAAACTTGTTCACAAAAGGAAGGGTCGAGATTGTTTACCATCGTCACGCTGCCGCTTTCACTTCGTGCTTTCCCATTTCGTTTGCGCGACTTTGAGCTTGGGATGCGAGACCAGCAGGTGCCACACAATGCCTTGAAAGGCTTCGCTGTGCGGCGTGACATGCGTCGGATTCACCGTCGGCACAATGACGCACGCCGTTGCTTCCTTCGCGGTGAATCCGCCGTCGCGACCAACGATGCCGACGACCGACGCGCCGACTGATTTGGCAACTTGAATTGCGCTAACAAGATTCGGGCTGACATTCTTTTCCAAATTGCCGCCGCCGACGGAAAAGATCAGCACGCCGTCCTTCGCATTGATACGACTGCCTTTTAACCATTCTGAAAAAACCGTTGCCCAGCCTTCGTCGTTCGTGCGCGCGGTGAGTTCGGAAACATTGTCCGTTGGCGCGTAGGCCTCAAATCCGCAGATTTTGCGGAAGTCGTTCACGGCATGACCGGCGTTGCCCGCGCTGCCGCCGACGCCGAGGATGAAAAGCCGTCCGCCGCGATTGCGGATGGAGGCGAGTTCGTCGGCAGCCTTTTCAATGGCGGCCTCGTTCAGTTGCGCCGTGACCTGCTGGACTTCGGCGAGAAATTGTTTGGTAAAACTCATGGGTCTTTGGATTGTAGCAATGTCTCCAACTCTGCCAAGCCCGCAGGTGAACCCATCTCGTAAAACCGCTCCGGCACTTCGTAGCCAGCCAGTTGTTTTTCGCAGACGAGTTTGCCCATGACTTCGGCGAGATCGAAAACTTGGTCGGCTGCATACGCAGCGAACACGGACGATTTGAAGAGGCTCAAGCCGTAATCAATGTGCCGCATCTCCGTCAGCTTTTGTTTTTTGTCGTAGATTTTTATTTCGCCATCGGCAAAGACCACGTTGCTCGTGTCGTATTTGCCTTCGTTGCGATACACGGTCATCAGGCCGAGCTTGCCGCTGCGATGGAAAAATTCCGCGACGGGCGCGTAGGGAATCGGCAGATACGAATCGCCGTAGAGGATGAAAAATTCCTCGCCCAGCTTGGATAGCGCACGCCTGATGGCGCCGCCGGTGCCGAGCAATTTTTCACCGTCGAAGGAATACTCCAGCTTGATGCCGCAAGCCTCGCTGCCAAATTCGTGCTGGATCATCTCGCCAAGAAATCCGATGCAAAGCACCGCGTGGCGGATGCCCTGTGCCTGGAGCATTTCGAGCTGATGTGCGAGAATCGACCGGCCGGCGATGGGCACGAGCGACTTGGGGATTTTTTCCGTGATGGGCCGCAGCCGCGTGGCGAGTCCGCCCGCAAGGATGGCGACGGGAATTTGGGAAAGCGGAAGGCTCATGAAATTTCTAAAATTTTATTCTCGGCGCGTTTTCAATGCCACGCGGATTTTTTGCGGGTCTTGTCGGCAATCCAAAACGCGATAAACAACCGCTTCGTTTCCCGTTTCCATCCAATAATAAATTGCGTGTGGAAACCGTTTGGACAACAGCCGGTGAAAACCAAAAAACTGCCGATGAATCCCAGCATACAGCATCAATGAATCAATGTCCGAGAAAAGCGAATCCAGAAAATAACTGCCAAGACCTTCGCCCTGCTGCTCGTAGAAATCCCTACCGCGCGCCAGATCGTTGAAGGCGGATGAGAGAATCCTGATTTTCATTGGCCCGACCGCAATTTGGCCTTGGCCTGCTCCCAGTCCAGCACGGTTTCCTCGCCTCGCTCCCGGCGTTCGGCGGTTTCCCGCAGGGCGTCCGCGTGCCACGCGGGCGATTCCAGTTCCGCCTCGTCCCGGCTCAATTCCGCCCACAGAGTTTCCATGAGCTTCAATTTTTCCTGCCGGGGCAATTGCTGGATTTCAAGCGCACTCATGCCGGAAGATTACACCCGCCGATTCCGTCCGCAAGGGCGAAGCCGCGACGCGCTGTAAATTAAACTCCCCTTGTAAAATTCTTTTTTAATGCCTCTGCCTCCATAACTTTATCATACCGCTCCATGCGAATTTCTTTTCCGGTTAAATCTTTTTTGACTCGGTCAAGAAATTCCGAAAAATCGGCATTTAATGTTAGTTTATTTATTGTTTCCCAATCCAAATACTCTTTCTGTTTCGCTGGATAAACGATTTTTGATGAGTCAGGATCGTCGGGGGACAGTTGAATTACACCGATGCCAAAAGAAGTAGAAAGGCGCTGTAATTCAGATTGAAATTCTTCATCTTGTGAAATTTCCGCCGCCACCACATAGCCTTCATTTGCCCAAGACGAGTTGGAAACGGATTGAAAGAAAGCTTCGCGTAAATTGGAAAAATTCAAATCGCGTTTGAGTTCAAAAGAAAATAAACGCACTGAAACGCTACCAATAACCCTGTTGAGTTCGACGACGACATCTTCCCAATCATCAAGCGGATAATAAACACCGACCATGTCGGGATGCACCCATTCACCAAATTCATCTTTTCTTGATTTGCTGTGAATGATTGTTTTGCAATAAGCGCGGAGATTATGAAAAGCAAAATAAGCTAAAAGGCAGTGCAAATCTTTTTCAAAATATCGCTCCGCTACTGAAACAGCAGGGCTTACTGGTTGAATGGTAGTGACGGCTGTTGTTGCAGAATATTGTCCAGCCGTATTTAGTTCTTTTAGGTAAAAACGACTTGGGCGCTTTCCAACACGAATCCATTGAGACTTTGGATCAGTTTTAACACTGACGTAAAGCTGTGCACCAATGCTTGCCCAAGGTGTTTTCCCTTGGCTGCCAACAGCGGCATCATATTGTTTCGTGCAAGCGATTTGCCAAATTTCTTCCGGTGTTAGCGGACGATTTTCTGCTCGAACAATTTTTTCAGCAAGTTCAACGAATGTCATGTAGTTCGGAATAGGTTTATTAAATTAGCAAGCGACATCACATAATAATTTTCACGAGATGACCAGTTTCGTTCCCTCGAAATCGAAACGGAAGCGCACTTCCTTCAAGCCCGCCGTGCGCATGGCGTGGCGCAGCTTGGCCTTGTCCTCCGCGTAAAACATCAGGAAGCCGCCGCCGCCCGCGCCGATGAGCTTACCGCCGAGCGCGCCGCTGGTCATTGCGAGGTCATACCATTCGTTGATCTTGGGGTTGCTCATGCCGCCGCTGCGCTGCTTCTTGCGCTGCCAGTGAACATCCATCAGCCGCGCGAACTCATGCAGATTGCCAGATTCCAGCGCGACTTTGCTTTGCAGGCCGAGGTCTTTGACGAAGTGCAGATTCTCGATCATGGACTTGTCGTCCGATTTGGATTTCACGTCCTGCTCTTTCAAAATCGCCGACGCGCTGCGCGAATAGCCGGTGAAAAACAGAAGCAGATTGTCTTCCAGATTGTCGCGCGTCTCGTCGGAAACTTTCAACGGCCACGCTTCGACTTTTCCGTCCGGTAAAAAATTGAAGCACGTCAAACCGCCGTAAGCAGCGATGTATTGATCTTGCTTGCCGATGGGTTCTTTGAGGCGAACCATTTCGATGTCGCACGCCTGCGCCGCAAGTTCGGCAGGATGGACGAGATTCTTTTTGTGCGCGTGCAAGGCTTTCAACAACGCAGTCGTGAAACTGCCGGACGAACCCAAACCGGTTCCCGACGGAATGTCCGCCATCGAAGTCAGTTCGAGCGAGTGACCTTTCATTTCGAGCAAGCCAAACGCTTCGCGGATGATTGGATGTTTCAACTGCGCCGCGTCCGCCACGCGTTCGAGTTCCGAATATTTCACAATCAAATCCGGCACGAACGTGTCGTGCAACGTGATATAAACATAGCGGTCAATCGCCGCCGCGATGAGAAAACCGCCGAACTTTTCGTAATACGACGGCAAATCCGTGCCGCCGCCGCCGAGGCTGATGCGAAGTGGTGAACGCGCGATGATCATAAATTTTTGAATCCGCTTTTTTCGTAAATGGTTTCAACAATTTGAAGTGCCGCGCGCGCTTCGGCAAGTCCGGCGTCAGGTGTGCGCTTGGCATGAACGTCTTCTTCAAATTTTGTCATCTCAATTTTCCACGATTCATCCGCGCCGGGAAATTCATAAACTTTTGTGTCGGGAATGCCCATTTCCGGCTTCATCTGATAATGAAAAAGTTTCTCGACGCCGTAGCTGCCGCCGAGTCCTTCAATCGCGAGCTTCGTGTGGCGTCCGTAAATCTCGAATGAGAAAAGATTTTTCCATTCCGTGCAACTGACGTGCAGCCACGCGGTCTGGCCTTTGGCCGTTTGCAAACTCAAAAACGCATTATCGTCCACCGGCATTTTCCAGAAATACGTCGCCGCGTGGCCGTCAACTTTTTTGAACTCGCCCAGAAACCAGCCAGCCAGATCAATGAGATGGATGCCTTGGTCAATCAATTCGCCGCCGCCGGAAAGTTTCGGGTCGGCGCGCCATTCATGGTCGTAACCGATGCGCCCGCCGTGGCCGTAACGCGCGCGGAGAAACATCAATTCCCCCATCACGCCAGACGCAAAAATCTCCCGCGCTTTTTGAAATGCGGGATGATAGCGATGATTGAAACCGACGCGGACACAGACTTTGTGTTCGTCCGCGAGCGCAATCAGTTCATCAATCTGCTTCACAGAAATGCCCGCTGGTTTTTCCACGATGACGTGTTTGCCCGCGCGAATCGCAGCGGCGGAAACTTCCGCCAGCGCGCTGTTAATTACAGCGACAATCACCGCGTCCACTTGCGGATCGGCGACGGCGGTTTTGAAATCAGCGACGGCTTTTCCAGTTTGCGCGAGCTTTACCAGTTCTTCGGCACGCGCCAGATTGGTGTCGCACGCAACGGCGAGTTTTGAACCGGCAGGCAAACCGGCCAGCCGTTTTTTTCCGATTAATCCGCAGCCGATAATTGCGTAATTCATTTGTCACCCCACGTTTTGCCACGATCTTTCGCCGTGATGCGACGCAGACAATAAATGTCGGACGCCGCCAATTCATCGCGGTGCTTGTGAAAATTCGCCCAATCATCCCACTGCGCGCTAATGAGCTTGCCGGTGATGCCATCGCTCTCCGCACTCGCAAGATAAACGGCGAGGTTTGCGCCGAGTTCCAGCGGCACGGCGCCATTTTCCTTCCAGCCTTTGTTCTTCTCGAAAAAGGCCGCGCCAACTTTTTCCGCGCCGGCGGCAAGAACTTCGTCAACGAGCCGCGTCGCCAAAGCGCCGGGCGCAATGGCGTTTACGTCCACATGAAAACTTTTCAATTCTTCCGCAAGCGTTTCCATCAAGCGAACAACCGCAGCTTTGGACGCGGCATAAGAGCTGATGTTCGGCAGAGGATTCGTCGCGCCGCCGCCGCTCAAGACGACGATTTTTCCGCGACCAGCTTTTTTGAAATGCGGAATCGCTGCGCGGCAAGGCAGCAGCACGCCGAATAAATTAATATCAATCGCTCGTTTCCATTCGGCCAGATCAACGGATTCCGTTGCGCCCATCGGCCCATAAATACCAGCATTTAGCACGAGCGCGTCAATTGAACCAAGTTCGCGGAGCGCAAACGCGACGAGCTCGTTCACCTGCGATTCATTGGAGACATCGCAGGTTTTGGCGGAAACTTTTTGCGCGGGAAATTTCTGGGCGAGTTCGTCGCGCGTGGCGAACAACTCTTTTTCGCTGCGCGCGCACAGCACTGCGTTAGCGCCCTCGCGCAGGAAATGTTCGGCGATGGTTTTGCCGAGCCCCTGGCTGCCGCCGGTGATGAGCGCGTTGAGATTCTTGAGTTTCATGTCAGGCACGACCGACGGAAAGATGCTCGACGCCAGCAATGGATTTCAATTCCTTTTCCAGAAAACGATTGGCGTCCACAACGACTGGCGAGCGCATCTGCGGAATAATCTTTAGCCAATCCGCCTGCCGGAACTGCGGCCATTCGGTGCAAACCGCAACAGCTTCCGCGCCCGCCAGCACTGTGGAAATATCATTACCCAGCGCGACGGAATTCAATTCTGGCGGCAGATTTTTTACCACCGGATCAAAGGCGGAAACGGTTGCGCCCGCAGCGAGAAGTTGCTGGCAAAGCTCAACGGCGGCGCTGCGGCGGAGCGTGTCGGTGTTCGTCGTGTAAGTCAGACCGAGAACGGAAATTTTCTTGCCGCGCAAATCGCCAAGTCGCGATTGCAATCGGCGAAAGGCCCAGCCGCGATGCAAATCGTTGCTCTGCTTGATGGCGGGAATGACGGAAATTTTTTCACCATTCGCTTCGGCCAGTTTGGAAAGCGTGACGACGTCGCGCGCGAGCGTGCCGCCGGCAAACGGGCCGCCGGGACCAAGATATGCCTTCGGCCCGATGCGCGCCTCGCTCTTGAGTCCGATCGAAACTTCCTTGGCGTCCGCGCCGGTGTGTTCGCACAGCCGCGCGACCTCATTGATGAACGTGATCGAGAGCGCAAGAAAGGAATTCAGCGCATGCTTCACCATTTCCGCCGACTCGGTGCGCATGAAAATGGTTTGCGCGGCAAACGGTTTGAATAGTTGCTCCAACAAAATCCTCTTCGCGTCATTGCGCACACCGACAATCGCCCGCTCGGCTTTTTCAAAGGCGTCAATCGCCTTGCCGAGCCGCAGATTTTCCGGCGAGCACGCGAACTGAAACTGCGGAAATTCTTTTTCCAACTGTGCGCAGGTGCCGACCGGCAGTTGCGCGGAAATCAAGACCAGCGCGCCATTCGGCAAACACGGCAACGCGCGGCGCAAGTTTGCCAGCACAAATTCCACATCCGATTCGTCGTGGTCGTTGACCGGCGTGTCATAAGTCAGCCAAAGCACATCCGCCTTCGCGCAGGCCGTTTTTTCGTCGGTCGTGAAGGAAAGTTTCTTGCACGCAAGGCCGGCGCAAATTAATTCATCAAGTCCGGGTTCCAACAGCGGCGCATGGCCGGAATTTAATTTGGCGATATTCGCCGCATCAAAATCCAACCCAACAACCGGAAAATGCTTCGCGCAGCACGCCGCCGTAACGCTGCCGAGATGCCAAAGGCCGAGGACAGTGACATTCATCTTCTTAGTGGCTGCGCGATTCGTAAACCCACTGGTTTTGTTGCAGCCATTCCAGCGTCCGCTTGATGCCCTGCTCGATTGTCAGCGACGTTTTCCAGCCGGTGCCTTGGATTTTTTTTGTGTCGAGGAAGATGAACGGGTTATCGCCCACCCAGCCGCGCGCGCCGCCGGTGTATTCCAATTTTGGTTTCAAACCCAGCGCGCCACAAATGTAGCCGATGGAATTATTGACCTGCACATATTCGTCGCAGCCAAGATTGTAAATTTCCACACCGTGCTTGGCTTTCTTCGCCGTGCCTTGGTTGATGACGTGCAGCATCGCGCTGACGCAATCCTGCACATACAAATAACTTTTCCGCTGCGACCCGTCGCCAAGCACTTTCAAGCGGTCGGGATGTTCGAGCAATTGTTTGTAAAAATCGAAAACATGGCCGTGCGTGTAGCGTTCGCCGAGAATCGAGACGAATCGAAAAATGTAACCCTCGAATTTGAACCCTTCGCAATAGCTGGAAATCATGCCTTCGCCGGAAACCTTGGACGCGGCATAAAGCGAAGTCTGGATGGGAAACGGCGCGTCTTCGGGCGTGGGAATTTTTTCCGCCTCGCCATAAACGCTGCCGGTGGAACTGAACGCGATGCGCTGGATGCCGTTGGCGCGCATGGCCTCGAGCACATTGAAAGTGGCAACCGTATTTTGCTGCAAGTCTTTTGAGGGATGATTCAGGCCGAAGCGCACATCGGCATTCGCAGCTAAATGAAAAACCAAATCGCAGCCAGCCATCGCCTGCGTCAGCGCGGGTAGATCCAAATTGTCACCTTCAACGAGCTTGAAGTTGGAATTTTTCAGCGCGCCTTCGAGAAATTTCCGCTGGCCGGTGGAAAAATTATCCCAGCCCACCACGGTTTTGCCATCGGCCAAAAGACGGTCAACCAAATTGCTGCCGATAAAGCCGGCCGCGCCAGTGATGAAAATTTGTTGCATGACAGGCGGAGAATTTAATCAGACGGCGCGGCTTCGGCCAGCGTTTTTGATTGGAGTTTGCGGCGCGCCGGGTTTTCTGTTAACGAAACGGGCACAAATGGCAAATTTTTTTCTAAAAAGCCTGCAAGCATCCGTGGCGCGCTCCCGTCATGCCGGGATTGGACGTTGCAACGACTGGGCGGGAAATTTGGCGGCGGAATTAAAACCGGAAAGCATTTTGGATGTCGGCTGCGGTGACGGCAATGTGCTGTTCAGTTATTTTAAACAAATGCCGCGGGAATTTTATGGTGTGGAAGGCGCGCCCGAGTTGAAGGCCAAAGCGGAGGCGCGCGGCATTAAAATTGCAAGTTATGATCTGAACGGTCGCTGGCCTTATGAAGACAACAAATTCGACGTGGTGTTCAGCAATCAGGTCATCGAGCATGTGCACAACTGCCGCTTGTTTGCGGCGGAAGCGTTCCGGGTTTTAAGACCCGGCGGCACGGCCATCATCGCCACCGAAAATCTGTGCAGTTTGTTGAACTGGTTCGCCCTCACCTTGGGCTACACGCCGTTCTCGCTGATGCAAACCTGCGGGCGTTATCTGGGAAACCCGCTCGGACTGCATTACAACGAGACGCTGGCGGAACCGTTGCCGCTGGATCATCCGGCGTTCTCCGGCGTCTCTGGTCACGTGCGCGTGCTCACGGTGCGTCAGGCGCGTGAACTGTTTCAATTGGTTGGTTTTGAAACCGAGGCCCGTTCCATCAGCATTTTGCCGTTGCCCGACGGTTTGAGCCAGTTGCTTGAAGGCGTCATTAAAAATCGCGGCCATTATCTGATGATCCGCGCGCGTAAACCCCTGGGAGCGCCGGCCAAAACCGTTTGAAGCCGCTTTCTCCATGACCTCAGTCTCTGCAAATTCGCCGCGCGTCAGCATCATTATTCCGACGCTGAATGCCGAGGCGATTTTGGAAAATTGTCTGGCCGCCATCGCCCGGCAGGATTATCCGCGCGAAAAAATTGAAATCATTCTGGCCGACGCCCACTCGAAAGACCGCACGCGCGCGATCGGAAAAAAATTCGGCGCAATCATTCTGGATGACAACGGTAAAAACATGGAGGAAGGCAAACGCCTCGCGCTCCGGCACGCCACCGGTGAATACATTGTGTTCATTGACGCGGATAATGAAATCACGCACGCCGACTATCTTGGATTCGCGGTCCAGGCGTTGGTCGCAAACCCGCAGGCGCTGGGCGTGGAAGGTTATTATCTGCCGTCATCTAAAATGAGTTCGTTTTGCGCCTACGTCACCGCCCGGCTGCACATCAGCGATCCGGTTTGCTGGGTGATGAGCGCAAATCCGCGCCTCGTCGCGCGTGATGGCGACGTGGAACGCTGGATCTTGCCGCCGGGAACTTTTTCGTATCCGCTTGGTGCGAATGGTTTCGTTTATCGCCGCGCGGATTTGCAATCCGTCCAGGCGAATGAAAAATTTCAAGATACGCATGTCGCGATGTTCCTGATGAAAAACGGCCAGCGCGAATGGCTGCGGCTGCGCGGCCGCGGCGTGCATCATTACTACGTGCAAACCCTGTGGGGCTTTGTGCAAAAGCGGCGGCGGGCGACCGTGCATTTTCTCCGCGTGCAGGAAGAGATGCCCGTGAATTGGATGAAGGAAAAACCGCTCGTGCCCTTGTGGCTGGCGGCGGTTTATTGCGTCACTTTTTTCGGCCCGCTGTTTCACACGCTGCGCGGCATCATGCGAGACGGAGATGCACGCTGGCTCTGGCATCTGCTCGCGAGTCCGGCGAGCGTATTGGGCAATGCGTGGGGCGTCTGGACTTACCGGCGTAACCGGCATAAAAAAAATCTGGTGGCGGAACTGAAACCGGAACAAAATTTGAAGAAATATGGCCAGCCAGATTGAAACTTTTGGACGCACAGACAGTCAACCGCTCGTCAGCATCATCGTGCTGAACTACAACGGCGCGGGCTGGTTGCCGAAATGTTTTGCGACCATTAAAACGCAGACCATCATCCAGCAGATTGAAACGATTATGGTGGATAACAAGTCCACTGACGACTCGGTCGCGGTGGCGCGCGATTTGTTCAAAGATTTCACGCTCGCCCGCATCGTGCGCAACGATTCTAACCTTGGTTTTTGCGAGGGCAACAACTCCGGCGCGCGCGCGGCAACCGGACGCTATTTATTTTTTCTGAACAACGATACTTGGATGGAACCGGAGTGCATCGAGCAGTTGATCAAAGGCACGGAAAAACTCGGCGCGGTCGCCTCCACTCCGTATGTTTTGAATTATCCCGACAGCTCGTTTCAGGATTTCGGATTTTACGGCTTCGATATTTTCGGCCTGCCCAGCCCGTCAAAACCGGAAGCCAGTTCGCGCCATATTTTTATTCCGGGCGGCTGTTCGTATTTGATTCGCACCGACGTTTTTAATTTGGTTGGAATGTTCGACGCGGATTTTTTTATTTACTCGGACGATGCGGATCTGGCGTGGCGCTTGACGATTGCTGGCCACCGAGCAGCGGGTATTTTTGAAGCCAAGCTGCATCATCGCGGCGCGGCGGGCGTGAATCCGGCGGGCGGTATCGAAACGGTGGAGTTCCGCACCACGGACCGGAAACGATTTTTGACGAACCGAAACTGTTTGCTGACGCTGCTCAAGAACGGGCAACACCTGCTGCTGCTGCCGGTGATGCCGCTCATTGCGCTGCTGTTCGTGGAATCGCTGGTCGGCGCGGTCATCTTACGCCGCCGTTCGTTTGTGCGCGCCAGTTTTTGGGATCCGCTGGTTGATTGCTGGCGGATGCGCGGCAAAATCCGCGAACACCGGCGGGCGGCAGCAAAATTCCGCGTGCGCTCTGACTTTGCGCTGCTGCAATTTTTCCGGTTAAAACTAAACCGCTGGTTTGAAATCAAACGGCTGTTTCGATTTGGCCTGCCACGCGTAGATGCAAAATAATTTTATGCCGCTTTCACCAACCAACGCCACGCCCGCACCCACGCATGATCTGGCGGTGTGTTATCGCATTTACCCACGCGTTTCGGGCAAGCCCATTTTTGGTTTTACGGATAAACTGGCGCTCGTCCAGCTCAACCTCAAATGTTTTAAGGCAGCCATCGGCGGCCTAAAAGTAAAGATGTGGGTCATCCTCGATAACTGTCCGCCAGCTTACGATGAACTGGTCAAAGTTTTATTCCCGCAAACGGATGTCGAATTGATCCTATTGAAGGGCGAAGGGAATGAAGCCACCTTCTCGCGGCAGATTGAAGTGCTGACGCGCCAAACTGACGCCGAACTGGTTTATTTTGCGGAAGATGATTATTTGTATCTGCCCAACTCAATCGAGCGCGCTGTCAGCTTCCTGCGTCAGCACACGGAGGCGGATTTTGTGACGCTTTACGACCATGCGGACAATCACACGAAATATATTCATCGAGTGAAAGGCGCGGAATTTTTCGAGGACGGATACAGTTGGCACACCAGCAACTCGACTTGTCTCACTTTTATGGCGCGCAAACAGGCATTGCTGGAAACAGCGGAGGTTTTCCATACTTATCGCCGGAAAAATTCAGATCTCGGTATCTGGTTGGCCTTAACCAAAGTTCGGGCCGTAAATCCGTGGTCATTCATTCGCAGCTTGGGCGACGGTCTTTTTTTCGCCGCATCGCACGTTCTGGCTTGGCGACATGGCTGGCGTCAATTACTATTCGGCAAACGCCGGACGCTTTGGGTGGCCACGCCATCCTTGGCGACACACATGGAAACTTCCGGGTTGGCACCGGGCGTGGCTTGGGAAAATATTGTAAAAGCAGACACGAACGGTTGAGGCCACTTTTGAGAAGTAACTAAACCGGCCGCCCACAATGCGACGCGATGCATCCCAAATCCACCTTGCGGAAACACCTGAAAAAGTTGCGCCGAGCGGATTAACTCCTTGACGCCTCAAAAGGTTCGGAACAGTCTCATCTCACCATGAAAAAAAATTTGCGCCGCCTTTATCTGCTGGCCTTGTTGACGGCTTTCATTGGTTGCACCCATGCCGCCGATACCAATGGTTTTCAAGTCACCATTGAATTGCAAGACGGCTCGAATCTGGTGGGCAAAGCGGGCGATGACAGCTACCGTTTCCATTCCGAAATTTTGGGCGACCTGAATTTACCGCTCGCAAAAATTCGCGCTATCGAATGCCAGCCCAAAACAAATTCCGTCAAACTGGCGACCCCTGACGGCGATACTTTGCAGGCACATTTTTTGATGGCAGAAATTCGCGTGACGACAACGTATGGAAAAGTAAAGCTGCCAACCAATTTGCTGAAAAAAATTCAGATTGTGGCGGCCGGTCAAGCCACGCCGATGCTGCCCGGTTTAGTCGCACTGTGGTCGGCTGAAGGCAATGGCAATGACGCCATCGGCGGCAACCATGCCACCCTGACGGACGTTTCGTTTGCGGCGGGCGAAGTGGGACAGGCATTCTCTTTGAATGGCTTCAGTTCGTATTTGAAGGTGCCAACAAGTTCAGCTTTAGATGTTGGTGAAGGCAATGGCTTGACAATCGCGGCATGGATTAAACCGCAAAGCGATAATCAGAATGGGCCAATTGTTGAATGGGATTCTTACAATGATGATGGCGTGCAACTGTGGGAGTGCGGCGGCGGCACTCTATATGCAAATCTAAAAGATACTTCGGGCAGTATTCATCAGATTAAATCAGCAACGGGTCTGCTGGTTGCAAATAAATTTCAACACGTTGCCGTCACTTATGATAAAAGCGTAGGGCTGGCAGTGATTTATATCAACGGCGTAGAAGTCTCATCTGAAAACCTAGGCATCTTTGCTCCGCAGACAACTTATCCCATTAACATTGGTAAAAGAACCGGCCAGCCGACTGGGTTGAATACTACTTTCAGCGGGCTGCTTGATGAAATCGCCATTTACAATCGCGCTTTGTCAGCAGCAGAAATAAGAGCTATCGGTGCGCGTTAATAGTGAGCCTCTGGCGTGGCTATAAACCGGCTAGCTTTTAATCTAATTACTTTTCCACAAGGTCTTTTACACAAAGAATCGCCGCCGCTTGGCCGGGATGCTGCTTGCTCCAAAAACATTGCCCCAGCA
>CAILDU010000020.1 GCA_903833055.1 uncultured Verrucomicrobia subdivision 3 bacterium
ACGTTTTTTTCACCACGGTCCGCCTCCCGCAGGATGCGAATCTTGTCTTCCGTCGTATACCGTTTGCCTTTCATCGTCTGGTCCTTTCTTGTGGCCCAGACTAACACATCAACTGGCCTGAAAAAGCCGAGTCACATCACACTCGTCGAATTTCAGGAGTAAAGATTCGCGGTCAATCGGGTAGCTGATTTCAGCGGTGTAAAACTCCGTGCCATCCGCGTCGAGAACGCGCTCGAATCCGTCCGGTTTTACCAAGGCCAGCGCGACTTCGACGGTTTCCTCGCGCACTTCGTAGCGGCAAATCTGTTTTTCGATTTGCCCGGCCAAGTCCGTGAGATGATGCACGGGAACGCCGTCGCCCGCATACAGGCGCGCGAGTTCGCCGTGAACCTGCCAGATGTCGAGACGATACACGGACGCCAGTTCGACGGCGGCGGTGTAGGCGTCGAGCGTGTCGGGTTCGGATTCGATTGCGACGGTTTCTGAAACTTGTTTGAGCAGGCTGCGCGTGGCTTCTTGCTGCGCGATGTCGAACGTCTGGCGTTCAAGCCTGGGCGCGGTGGAAGTGATAGGTTTCGCCAGCACGAGCGCGGAATCGCTGGCCGGTTTGCGCACGACACTTCGGACAATTTGTTTCACCACGACCGGCGGCAGTTTGATTTTGCGCAGCCGGATGATGGCACTGCGGCTTTTGCTTTTGGCCTGATTCAGTTCGGCAATGGACGTGCCGTAGGTTTCGGCCAACTCGCGGTCGAGAGTATTCTGATTGTCCTTCGACAAATAGATGCTGGCCTTGTGCGGATTGCCGGGAACTTGGCGCAGACAGCGTGATGCCGCTTGCAAAACGAAGTTGTTGCTGGTCTTGAGCCGCCGGGCAAGCGCGCACCCAAACAGGCTGGGGCAGTTCCAACCTTCCGTGCCTTTGTTCACGAGCAAGATCACGCGATGCGACGCGCCGGGATCGTTGAGGCGTTCAAAGGCGTCCAATTCCTCTTTGCTAGATTCGCTGGTGTTGCGAAGCGTGAGCGATGGAGATTCGCCGAGACTGGCGAGCGTCGCTTCGATCACCGGTCGCATTTCGTTCAAGTCGTCAGTCTGCGGGAAATACAACGCGAGCTTGGCCTGTGAACCGTCCGGCAATTTCACGTCACTGTAACTTTTGAAAAATTCATTGATGACCTGGGCAACGAACTTGTCCGTGTTGCTGTCGTCGAAACTGTAAGCGTGGATGTTGCCGGAAACGGGCTTGAGGATGCCGTCGCCGATGCCCTGCGAAAGTCCATACCAGATCACCACGTCGCGGAGCGGTTGGCGTTTGAAATACGGCGTGCCGGTGGTGTTCACCACGCAGACCAGATTCGGACTTTTCTGGTGGAGATAGTCCACGGTTTTGCGGACCTTCTTGAGTTCCGTGTCGAGCGCCTGCCCGTAGGTGTGATGCGCCTCGTCGGAAAACACGCCGAGATGCGGCAGGCTGGCGATGGCCTGCAAACGCAGGTTGGCGACTTCGGAACGGGCTTGATCTTCGCTCTGCTGATTGAACAGCGCGCCGATGTCCGACTTGCGAATAGTTTCTTTCTGGATGCGGATTTTCTCGGTGTTAGTGACGACGACGTTGAAGCAACTGCCACGAATCACCGGTATGTCTTTCTCGCCGTCGCGGGTGAAAATGATTTTTACGGATGCGGCAAAGGCTTTGTAAAGCCGCGCCGGCAGAATCCGCTGGTAAGGCACGTCGGCCAGATCCCGCAATGCGGCGAGAATCGTCGTGCCGGGCGCGAACACGAGCGCGTTTTGCACGAATGGGCCATCCGGGTATTCGAGCGCCATCGCAAATTCCGTGGCGATGATTGCGCCGATGAGCGCGGTTTTGCCCGCGCCCATTGCCAGCGCGAGGATGTAGCTGGGGTAATCAAGGGCGAGTGTTTCGCGCAGGGCTTCGAGCCGGAATTGGCGGACAAAAGCATCATCTGACTGAATTTTCTGCCAGAGAGTTTTTAATTTAAAATTGGCCGCACGGAACGCTTCATCTGAAATGCCCAAGGCTTTCAGCAACGCGCCCGTGTCCTCGTCCGGCGGAAAATACCGCTGATAAAGATCGAAGATGCGCGGTGTCTTTTCGACGAGCCGGAGATACCAATAAACTTCGAGGGCGCGGAGTTGCGGCGGGCGCAACTGCCAACCGGAGCCGTCCGGCTCACTGGCCCAGGCAAGGATTTCCGCCAGCACGGGAAATTCGTCATGCTTGAAACCGGCGTGTTGCCAGTCGGCAACTTTGGCGGTGATTTGCTGAAATAGTGGGTGTTCCACGGCGCTTGGCGAGCCGCGAACTACGGAATTGAAGGGGCGCGAACTCAACGCACCCCCACCCAAGGCACCGCCAGGCGCCCGTGCAGAGAATACGCCAAGCCGCGCCCGATGGGCGCGTGCTCGGTCGGTCTCTGCACTCTTAAAACTGGCGGTTTTTGGGTGAGACCGTAGCCGTTAGCTACGCGAAATGATTTTGGTTAAATTTGTGTTCTGGTCGTTTTGATTGTTTGAATGACGCCGTGAGGTTAAAGCGATATGCACCGCATGACAATTCCCGTTTTGGATTGCCAGCCGGCGCAATTTGTCCAAGTTGCAATCAAGGACAACTTCGACAAGCAATTCTCCGGGCGCGGAATCATAGAGGCAAAATCCCTGGAGTCGGGCGTCGGGTGCAATGTGGAGCGCAGCCGGATGAGGCGAGCAATACATTGACGCGACGACCGGCGACTTAAAATTGGACTCCGATTCGCGCACCCGCCACGCCGCGCCTGCGGACTGGCTGCGGACATTCGGGCGGATGATCGCCGGAAATCAGTTGGCGGCATACGCAGCGGATGACGTGCGACTAGACTTGGCAACAAAGTGCGCAACAAAGTTGGCATCATGCGTGGCATCGAACGCAACGCCGGACGCCGCATCTGGGTTGGCGTCAAAGTCCGCACCAAACGCAGCAAGTGACGCAACTTATGCGCCGCACTGCGCGTTGCACAGAATCCTTAATTTGATTAAGGGGTTCGGCTTCTACTCCATTTGAAGTGATTATTTTGTAATTTGCGGATGCAGACCCGTTGAATGGAAATTGGCAGAAACATTGCGTGTTTTGCGGCTGCAACGGCAACAACATGGCGAACATTTGGCCGACCTTTGCTGCCGGCTTGAGAACTCATTTTGCCGCCCGAATCAGCCTTGCGAGCCGGTGTAAAATTCCCGGTGGTTACGCCCAAAATCCCTCGCGTCATTTTGTGTAAAGATTACACGGTGCGCCCGTCCCACTCCGGGTAGAATCCTCAATTGCGATGAACAGGAGATCGGACGTATGAACAATGAAAAAGATTTTCGGAACGCCCGCCGCCCGCCGCCCGCCAGCGCGGGCGTGATTGGAAATGGCAACCGTCCGGCACAATCCCGCGCCGCACAGTTTATCAGCGACCGGGAAGGCAATCTGCCGGTGTGGGTGAGAGCGCCAAAGTTCGGGCATGAATTTTATTCCGGCTGCACACGCCCGAAGCTTTACGAATGGGCGGCAAAAGGTTTCATCCGATCCGTGTCCATCCGCGAACCGGGACGCATCAGAGGCGTCCGGCTTTTCCATCTGGCCAGCATCCTTGGGTTTATCGAAAGATGCGAGGCCAGTGTGTTACGGCAGGAACAAATCGGCTGACACGTTAAAACGTTTTGACAGCGTGCGGACGTGTGCCAGAGTCAACTGCCGTTCGCCGCGCAGAATCATCCCGCCCAGCGTCCGGTGAACGTCCAGCAGCCGCGCCAAGTCCGCCGCGCTCATGTCATTCGTGTCCAAAAGGTGTTGCAAGGCGTCCAGCGCGGTGACTTTGGGCGTATCGAGTTGCGCGTGTTCCTTGTCGAAATCTTCAATCAGGCGGCAAAGCAGGTCGAAATAATCCTCTTGGTCTGGCGTCAGCTTGTGCCCGGCCATTGCATCGGTGATTTCCGTGACGTTTTCAAAATCCACCTTGTCGTGGATCGGGCGCGGCGTGAGCATCCGGCACAGGGCGGTATAGTCTTTGGGCAGCCGGGCAAATTCGATTTTCGTTTGTGTCGTTTTCATAATGTCTCTTTCCAGCGGTCTTTGCTGTATTCGGCGTGCGTCATTAAGCGCATGGCATAGACGATCTGGCGGTTGAAATGCGCCGCCGCAATCAGCCGGTAATCGTTGCGTCGGATGTTGAACACCAGCACCGTCCGCCCGCTGCGGACTTTCACGGCGTCCGTGTCGGGGTAACTTTGCCGCACGTCCACCAGGTTACGCCACGCCGCCGCCTTGACTGTCTTGCGCCAAACGTCCAAGTGACGAGCCGCCGGGGGATGTTGCCGCCCTGCCGCCACGAGAAACGCTTCTTTAATGATGCGCACGGAGACAATTTGTATTCATCTGCCGGGATTGTCAAACACGATTAACACCGGCAGACACGTTATGCGATACCGTTATGCAAAGGCCGCAACGGCCGGCCTGAAACTGTTAAAAGTGCCGTATTTATTGATGATTAAGAGGTTGGTGCCGGTGGTGGGACTCGAACCCACACGACTTTTTATGGTCCCAGGATTTTAAGTCCTGTGCGTCTGCCATTTCGCCACACCGGCGGCTGAACGCACAACGCTAATCGCAGTTGCGGCTGAAAGAAAGTTTGAAATCCATTTTACGCGGCGGATTTTTTTGTTCGGCTTGCAAAAAAAACAACAGGCGCAAAAAAATTCCACGCATGAATGAATTCAATTCATTGTGAAAATAGCGTTTTTCATACTTGGCATCGCCTTTGCTAAACACATCTCGGTTGTGGTTTGGGTGGGGAACCGTGGCGCAGGCAGCGGCCAGTTGGGGAACTGGCAGTTGTTTGTCCACGCTGATACATGGAGGAACGCAACGCACGCGCCCGTTAGTTTGGCTGAAATTTGAACCGCGCATGAAAAAGGAGATGGCGGTCGGTTTTCGTCGGATGTATGAGGCGCGTGCGTGCAACCTAAAAATGCCCAGCTTACCTTACATCACTCTTCTCGTCGTGACAGCGCGCGCCGCGTGGTTTAATTTTCGCGGATGGAAAAAACGACTCTGACTCTCGGCCACTCGCCCGACCCGGACGACGCCTTCATGTTTTACGCGCTCGCGAAGGATTTGATTCCCACGCACGGTTATCATTTCACCCATATTTTGCAGGACATCCAGACGTTGAACGAGCGCGCCACACGCGGCGAACTCGACATTTCCGCCGTCAGCATTCACGCCTACGCCTACGTTTCCGACAAATATGCCTTGCTGCCGAGCGGCGCGAGCATGGGCGATGGCTACGGTCCGATGCTCGTCGCCAAACAAAAATTTTCGCGCGAAGAAATTCTGAAAAAGAAAATCGCCGTGCCGGGAACCATGACCAGCGCATTTCTCGCGTTGCAACTTTGGCTCGGCAAACCGGCGAAGGAATTAAATTACGTCGTCGTGCCGTTCGACCAGATTTTTGCCGCCGTGAAAAATGGCGTTGCCGAAGTTGGTTTGATTATTCACGAAGGACAATTGACTTATCGCAACGAAGGCTTGGTGCTTTGCGAAGACCTGGGCATTTGGTGGGGACGCGAAAATGACGGATTGCCATTGCCGCTCGGCGGTAACGTCATCAACAAAAAATTCGACCTCGCGACACGCAAGCAGATTTCCGACACGCTCACGGCCAGCATTCAATTCAGTTTGGATCATCGTCCCGAAGCGGTTCAACACGCATTGCAATACGCCCGCGACATGGGTCGCGATCTCGCGGACAAATTTGTCGGGATGTATGTCAATCACTGGACGCTCGATTACGGCGACAAGGGCAGGGAATCCATCCGCCGTTTTCTCGGCCAAGCGTTTGAACGCGGACTGATTCCGCACCGGCAGGAGCTCGAATTCGTCGTTTAAGCAGCCCGCAAAATCTGCAATGAAGCCATCATTCTGCGCCAAGATTTCTTGCGCGATTGCGTTGCTTGCTTTTGTGGCAACGGCGTCAGCGGAAAACTTTCTCGTTTATTTCGGCACTTACACGAATGCGTTGAGTCGGGGCATTTACGTTTCGCGATTGGACGCGGACACAGGAAAACTTTCTGCGCCGGAACTTGCGGCGGAAACTCCGAATCCGTGTTTCATCAACCTTTCGCCGGATGAAAAATTTCTTTACGCGGCGAACAGCGTCAAAACTTTCAATGGCGAAAATGTCGGCGCGGTCAGCGCGTTTGCGATTGATAAAACTTTCGGCAAACTGAAATTGCTCAATCAAAAAAGTTCCGGCGGTGGCGGGCCGTGTCATGTCAGCGTGGATGCGACGGCAAAAGTTTTGCTCGTAGCCAACTATGGCAGCGGCAGCGTAAAAGCTATTCCGCTCAATAAAGACGGCGCTTTGGGTGATGGTGGAAATTTTTTCCAGTTTCACGGAAGCGGCGCGAACACAAATCGCCAGTCCAGTCCGCACGCGCATTTAATGACCGCCAATCCATCAAACCGTTTTGCGCTGGCGTGTGATTTGGGCACGGACAAGGTGATGATTTACAAACTTGCAGACGGAATTTTGACGCCGAACGATCCGCCGTTCGCGACCGTGCCGCCGGGTTCAGGCGCGCGACATCTGGCGTTCAGTCGCGATGGAAAATTTGTCCATGTCATCAACGAAATGGGTTGCACGATTACGACATTCGCGTGGGATTCTGAAAATGGAAAATTAAATTTGGTTGAAACCGTTTCTGCGCTGCCGCCGGATGTGGCGGTGCAAAACAGTTTTACGGCAGCGGAAATCTTAGTTTCACCGAACGGCAAATTTGTTTATGCCACCGTGCGTGGTCACGACAGTGTGAGCGTCTTCGCGGCGGACGCGCAAAGCGGGAAGTTGACGTTCGTGCAAAATATTTTCGCTGGTGGCAAAGTGCCGCGCGGACTGGGCATTGATCCGACCGGGCGCTGGCTCATCACGGCCAATCAAAAATCGGATAACGTGGCGGAATTTGCGATTGATACGGCGACGGGGAAACTTTCACCGACCGGACAGGAATTAAAAATCGGCGCGCCGGTGGATGTGAAGTTTGTGAAGCACGACTGAAAACAAAATCGCCGCAAAAAGGCGCAGAAGACGCAAAAAATTAAAAATACTTTTCTTTTGTGCATTTTGCGCTTTTTTGCGGCGATGACAGCTTCAAATTTAGCATTGTCAGCCAGGGTCTATCTGATAAATTGCACGTCCCTTGTCGCCGGAATTATTTCGTTGGCGAGGGAAAACGGCCTTCAAATTTGCCTTCGTGTGAAAGCAAGCGGCCATAACCACATCAAATAAAATCCTGTATTCCGCAGGATGCCTTGAATGATTCGAGGTGATAACTAAAGGAAAATTAGAAACATGAGCACAATTGGAGTTAAAGAACTGTTGGAAGCGGGCGTCCATTTCGGCCATCAAACGAAACGCTGGAATCCGAAGATGAAACCGTTCATTTTCGATGCGCGCAACGGCATTCACATTATTGATTTGAGCAAGACCGAGGCGCAGCTGGAAGCGGCCTTGAATTATCTCGCCAACGCCGTCCGCAAAGGTGGAAAAATTCTTTTCGTCGGCACGAAAAAACAGGCGCAGATTTGCGTCAAAGAAACCGCGAAAGAAACCGGCCAGATGTTCGTCACGGAACGTTGGCTCGGCGGCACGTTGACCAATTTCGCCACGGTCAAAACCTCCATTAAACGCCTCAAGGAAATTGAACGCTGGGAAACCGATGGCACGATGGCTGGTTACGTCAAACAGGAACAAGCTGCGATTCGTCGTGAAGGTGCGCGCTTGAATAAATATTTTGACGGTCTGCGCGATCTGGACAAAATGCCCGCCGCGTTGTTCGTGGTGGACACCAAGCGCGAGCACAATGCCGTCGCCGAAGCCAAAAAGCTCGGTATCCCGGTCGTGGCTTTTGCGGATACGAACAGTGATCCCGAAGACGCCCAGTATCCCATCGCTGCGAACGACGATGCGATTCGCTCGATTCGTCTCATACTCGGCGCGGTTTCGCAGGCCATCACGCAGGCGCGTGCGGAATTTGAATCCAAAAAAGCCCGCCGCGTGAACGAAGACGCCGCTCCGGCGGAAGTCGCCGCTGCGCCGGTTGAAGCGGCCGCTCCGGTCGCCGCTTAAAAAGCGGTTGATCAAAAATTCAATGGGGCGGACGAAAATAATTTCGTCTGCCCCGAACTTTCAACATTTAACATTCAATAAATTATGGCTGAAATTACTGCTGCAAATGTAGGCAAGCTCCGGGAAATGACCGGTGTGGGCATGATGGAATGCAAAAAAGCGCTCGTCGAAGCGCAGGGCAACATCGAGGCCGCCGTGGATTTGCTCCGCAAATCCGGTGCCGCGAGCGCCGCGAAAAAAGCGACGCGTGAGGCGCGCGAAGGTGTTATCGCCCAGTTCATCGCTCCCGGTGGAAAATCCGGCGTGCTGGTGGAAATCAATTGCGAAACCGATTTCGTGGCGCGCAACGATGCGTTCCGCGCGTTCGCGGATGAAATTGCGAAGAAAGTTTCCGCTGATGCGAACGTGAATCTCGAAGCCGATCGCGAAGCCGCCGTTGGCAAGATGGGCGAGAACATCAAAATCACTCGCAACGCGCGTCTCGAAGTTTCCGGCAACGGCGCGGTGGCCGCTTATATTCACACCGGCGCAAAAGTCGGTGTGCTGGTGGAAGTCGGTTGCAATAATGCCGAGACCACGGCCAAGGACGAATTCAAGCAGCTTGTGAAAGACATCACGTTGCAGATTGCCGCCGGTTTTCCGCACGTTGTTTCGCGTGAAAATGTCGCGCCGGAAGTCATCGCAAAGGAACGCGAGATTGCCGCGAACTCTGATCGTCTGAAAGGTAAACCCGCCGCCGCTTTGGAAAAAATCCTCGCGGGTGTGCTGGACAAATTTTTCCAGACCTACTGCCTCGTGGATCAAGGTTTTGTGAAACGCAATTCCGAAGTCAGCGTGAAGGAACACGTCGCGCAAATCAGCAAGCAGCTTGGTGACGAAATCACCATCCGCCATTTTGTGCGCTTTCAAGTCGGCGAAGCTACGGCGTAAAAGTTCGCAAACAAAATTCTCAAGGCGTCCAGCGATGGACGCCTTTTTTATTTGTCCGCAAATGCAGTTGAGTTTGGTTTGACCGGCGACTGTTTGGTTGTTAAAAAGAGGCGTGATTTTTCGCGCTTCTTCAAACTTATGAGCAAAACCAAAAAAACTCAATTTTCCCGGATTCTACTCAAGTTGAGCGGTGAAGCTCTTGGTGGTCCGGCTGGCGTCGGCATTTGCGCCGAGGCGGTGCAAGACATGGCGGAACAGATTTGCGAAGTGCGCGCGCTCGGCGTGCAGGTAGTCGTGGTCGTTGGCGGAGGAAATATTTTTCGCGGACTGACCGGCAGCAAGCGCGGCATCGAACGCGCCACGGGCGATTACATGGGGATGCTCGCGACGATCATCAATTCGCTCGCGCTTCAGGACGCGCTGGAAAAACTTGGCGCGCCGACGCGCGTGCAAAGCGCGATTGCGATGTCGCAGATTGCGGAATCTTTTATCCGCCGTCGCGCGGTTCGGCATTTGGAAAAGGGCAGGGTGGTCATCTTCGGCGGCGGCACGGGCAATCCGTATTTTTCTACGGACACGGCGGCGGCGTTACGCGCGAATGAAATCGGCGCGGAAGTAATTTTGAAAGCGACGAAGGTGGACGGCATTTACGATTGCGATCCGAAGAAAAACCCCAAGGCCAAACGTTTCGCGCAAATCAGCTACATTGACGCGCTCCAACGGCGGTTGCAGGTGATGGACTCCACGGCGTTCTCGCTGTGCATGGACAACAAAATGCCGATTATCGTTTTTGATTTTTTCCGCGCGCACAATCTCAAGCGCGTCGTCCTCGGCGAAAAAGTCGGCACGCTCGTCACTGGTTAAATGCCCGAATTGCCCGAAGTCGAAGTGCTGGCGCGGCATCTGCGTCCGCTGCTGATTGGCAAAACCATTCGCGCGATTGAAGTTCGTCGTGAAAAAGTTTTGCTTCCGACGACAACTGCCAACTTCAAAAAAGTTTTGCGCGGTGCGAAATTTACCGGTCTGCAACGGCGCGGGAAATACTTGTTGTTTGAATTACGGCTGCAAAATTCGCGCAAAGAAATCCTTTTGCTTGGACATCTCGGCATGACGGGGCGAATGTTACTTGCGCCCAAAAAAACAATTCCGCCCAAACATACAGCGGTAATTCTAAATCTCGGCGCGCAAAATTTTATTTACGAGGACACGCGCTATTTTGGCCGGTTGACGTTGGATATTTCGTCGGCAGAAAAACTGGGGCTGGAGCCGTGGAATAAAACTTTCACGCCCGAACAGTTTCACAAAAAACTAAAAGCTTCGCGCCAAGCGGTGAAGGTCAAATTGCTTGACCAATCTTTGATTGCCGGCGTCGGCAATATTTATGCGAGTGAAGCTTTGTTCCGCGCCAAAATTTCTCCGCGCCGGGCAGCAAATAAGATTTCGCTGGCGCGCGCCGGAAAATTATTGTCCGCCATTCGCGACGTGATGCAGGAGGCGATTGATTGTGGCAGCACGATTCCGCTCAATTTTGCCGCGCAAAAGACGGACGGTTTATTTTATTTTGGTCGAGCCGCTGGTGCGCCGGATTATTACGAAGAGCGGTTGCGGGTTTATGACCGCGCGGGAAAGCCGTGTGTGAACTGCAATTTTCCCATTAAACGCGTCGTTCAGGCCGCGCGTAGCACTTTTTTCTGTCCGCAGTGTCAAAAAGACTGACGAAACGATTTGACGTCTGCGCGGCGGCTTGTAAATTATGCGTCCGTCTGCGTTCCAGAGTAGCTCAATGGTAGAGCACGCGGCTGTTAACCGTGTGGTTGTAGGTTCAAGTCCTACCTCTGGAGCCATATTTTCACTGGCTATTTCAGCCGCAAAATCGTGAGTCACAAAAGCGCCCGCATCGCTGCGATGATTGAATCCTTTCGAGGACAAAACCTCGACGCGCATTACCTCGGCTATTTCGACTGCTTCAACCGCCAGCTTTTTTACGAAGCGCACGATGTGCTGGAAGATTTGTGGTTGCCCGACCGTCACGGCGCGAACGGGAATTTTTACAAGGGTTTAATCCAACTGACCGGCGCGTTTGTGCATCTGCAAAAAAACCGGCTCCGTCCGGCGGCGGCGCTGTTCAAGCTGGCGAAAACCAATCTGGAAAAATATCCTGCGCTGCACGAACAACTGGATTTGCCAATCGTGCTGCGTTTGATTGCGGATTGGTTGCAGCAATTGGAAGTCAATGATTTCACGGTGAATCCACTTTCCGCCGCGACTGTGCCGCGACTGGTATTACACATTTAAGTTTGCCATGAACTCAAAACGAATTGTCATCGCCGGCGGCAGCGGATTCATCGGGCACGCGCTGGCGCAGGAATTTTCCGCGCAGAATTTTGAAGTCGTGATTCTCACGCGCACGCCACGCGCGCGCGCCGACAATGTTCGCGAAGTTGAGTGGGATGGAAAACACATCGGCGAATGGATTCAAAATCTTGATGGCGCGGAAGCCGTCATCAATCTCACCGGCAAAAATATCAATTGTCCGCACACGCCAGAAAACCTGGATGCGATAATCGCGTCGCGCGTGGATTCGGTCGTCGCCATTGCAGCGGCTTGTGAACACGTTAAAACTCCGCCGCGCGTCTGGGTGCAGGCAAGCGCGGTCGGTTTTTACGGCGACACGGAAAATAATTTCGCCACGGAAATTTCTCCCGTCGGCAATGATGCGCTCGCGAAAATTTGCGGACAATGGGAAGACGCTTTCAACCACGCCGCCGCGCCGAAGACGCGCAAGGTCGCATTGCGAATCGGTTTTGTTTTGGGACGCGATGGCGGCGCGCTGCCGGTCTTGAGCAAATTGACGAAATGGTTTCTCGGCGGCGCAGTTGGGAGTGGCCGGCAATACATCAGTTGGATTCACCTCGCGGATTTGGTGCAGATGTTTGTCTCTGTCGTAAAGCGGGATAAGTTGATCGGCACTTTTAACGCCGTTGCGCCGGACGCGGTGAGAAACACTGATTTTATGAGGGAATTACGACGTGCGCTGCATCGTCCGTGGTGTCCGCCTGCGCCGGAATTTGCCGTGCGTTTCGGTTCGTGGCTGATGAAATCCGAAGCGTCGCTCGCGCTAATCAGTCAACGATGCACGCCTGAAAAATTTCTCGAAGTGGAATTTCAATTTCAATTTCCGCAACTGCGCGGCGCGTTGGAAAATCTTTGCCGCGAAAAATAATTATTGTTCTAACGCGGCGGCGATGACCTCGGCCATGTGGCGTGTGCGGACGGTGGCGAGATGTTGCACTTGCTGGCGGCAGCTTGTGCCGGAAAGAATCGTGGTCGTGCCGAAAGGTTGCTGCTTGAGTTGCGCGAGCAGCGGTTCGGCAATCTTCACGGAGAGTTCGTATTTGGATTCCATCATGCCGAAGGAACCGGCCATGCCGCAGCAGCCAGTGTCGAGCAATGTCGCCGTGCGACCGGGCAGACGCGCGGCGAGACGTTGCATCGCGGCGGCGCTGGTCAATGCCTTCGCGTGGCAATGCGCGTGGATGGCGAGGCGTTCTTCCTGCGGCTTGAATTTCAGCGCGTCCGGTTCGCGTTCGAGCAACTGGCCGATGAAATCTTCAAACAGAAAACTGCGCGCGGCAATGTCGCTCGCGCCGGACAAATTTAATTCCCGATAATCTTCCGCGAACATGGAGTAGCACGACGGTTCGAGAAAAACAATCGGCGTGGTTTCGCCGGTCGCGGCGAGCAACGCGAGATTGTGTTCACCGAGTTTTTCCGCTTCGTCCAGATTGCCGACACTGAACGCGGGACGTCCGCAGCACTTGCGTTTTTCTACGAGCGTCACGGAAAATCCAGCGGCTTCCAGCACGGCGACGGCGGCTTTTCCGATGTGTGGTTCGTGATAACGCACAAACGTATCGTCCCACAAAATCACGCTGCCGCGATTGGGCAGGGCGTCGCTTTTGTGTTTGGCAAACCAGCGGTCGAAACGTTCGTGCGTGAATTCAGGCATTGGCCGCTGGTCGGTAATGCCAAACATTTTTCCGAGAACGTGCCGCACGGAACGCGAGTTCAAAAATAAATTTGTCAGTCCCGGCATGGCGCAGCCGACGCGACCGAGCAAATCCAGCGAACCAATCAGCCGCTGAAATTTACTTTTGTGCGTGCGCTTCGTGCGCGCGTAAAGCAACTCGGCTTTGAGCAGCGGCAGGTTGACGTTGGACGGACATTCGTTGGTGCAGGCGCGGCAGGAAAGGCAGTTGCTCAACGCATATTCCAATTCTTCCGCGCGCAACGGATCGGCGATTTCGCGATGCTCCAACGCGGCGCGGATGAGATTCGCGCGACCGCGCGTGGACATACCTTCCTCGCCGGTCGCGAGATAAGTCGGGCACATCGTCGGCGTCTGTTTGGTGCAACCGCCGCAGCCATTGCACTGTTCGAGATTCGCGATGAACGATTCGTCGCGCGCGGCAAACGCCAGCTTCGGCTCGAACGGTAAAATCAAATTGTAATCCGCACCTTGCCGCAAGTGATGGTCAATTTTGTAACGGCCATCGCCAATAATTTTCCCCGGATTAAAAAGATTGTTCGGGTCGAAGGCGGATTTGATTTCGCGCATCACGCGGTAAAGTTCCACGCCGACTTGCTCCTTCAAAAATTCCGTGCGCGCGATGCCGACGCCGTGTTCCGCTGCAAGCGAACCTTTGAATTGCGCGACGAGTGCGGCGGTTTCATCGGCGATTTGCCGGAATTTTTTCAGGTCTTCGCCGCTGTGCAAATCTAGCACGGGGCGGACGTGCAAAAGTCCCGCCGCCGCGTGGCCGTAAAACGAAGCCTCGACGCCGACGCGCTGCATCAATTCCTGCAAGCCCGTGACATACGCGGGCAAATCGCGCGGCTGCACCGCTGCGTCTTCGATGAAACACGCGGGCTTGGCGTCACCTTTGCGACTCGTCAAAAGTGAAAGTCCCGCTTTACGCATCGCCCAAACCAGATCGCGTTCGCGGCTGGTTTTCAAAATCAAACGGCGCCGGCCAATCTTCATTTTCGCGAGCTGCGACAATTTATCTTTCGCGCCCTCAAAAAATTCCACGAGCAAAATGGCTTCGCACGGTTGCGCGTCGAGATGCAGCAAATCGCGCACGGCCTGAAATTCCCGCTGGCCGCGTGTCTGGTCGAACAGCGGACGGTCAACGTGTTCAATGGCGGCGGGCGACAACGGCAAAATTTCCTGCGTAGCCGCCATCGCTTCGGCGACGGAATCAAAAAAAACAATTCCCACGCCGCGCTCTTGCGGGAGCGGAACCAAATTTAATTCTGCTGAAAAAATTCCCGCGAGCGTGCCTTCGCTGCCGCATAAAATGGGAATCAGATTTCCCGGTTGCGCGACTGCGCGCGCGAGGCCGTAGCCCGGCCAGCGTTTCAAAAGTCCCGCTGGAAATTGTTCGCTGATGAGCAATTCATTCAATGAAACCAAGTCTTCCACCACCGCACGCTGGCGGCGCAACGTTTCTAAATGCGCGCCGATGCGGGTGATTTTGCCGTCGGCCATGACGATTTCGATTTCGCGGACGTGCTGGCCGGTCGTGCCGTAAACTGGTGTATGCGCGCCGGAAGAATCGTTCGCAATCATCCCGCCGAGCGTCGCGCGCGAACTCGTCGCCACGTCCGGCCCAAAACAAAATCCGAGCGGCTTGAGATAATTATTCAGTTGATCCAAGACCACGCCCGCGCCGACGCGCACGGTCGCCGTGTCTTTATTAAAATCCCAGATGACGCGATTGTGCCGCGCAAAATCCACGATGAGTCCGTCGCCGATTGCGCCGCCGGAAAGTCCCGTTCCGCCACCGCGCGGCGTCACCGAAACGCCCGCTGACAACGCGGCCTGAATGACGTGCGCCGCCTCGACGGTGGTTTTCGGAAACGCGACGGCAGCGGGAACGATTTGATACGGCGAAGCGTCCGTCGCGTAAAGCTGGCGCGTGCGGTTGTCGAACGCGACCTCGTAGTTCGCGGCATTGAGCGCGGCCATTTGTTGCGTGGAAAGCACGGACACAAGCTATCGGCGTGACAGCCGGTTGACAATCGCATTAACTCATCGCCCATGAGCGCCAGCAAACGTTCCGAAGAATTTTTGAAAATCAGCGGCCAGTTCAAACTCGGCGCGCTCGTCACCGAATCGTCGCATCCCATCACGGCGAATTTAAGTGAAGTGGCGAAAACCGACATCGCAGCCGCGCTCGACTTGTTATTTCAAGCCGATGGCGATGTCGTGAATAAATTTTGCGAATTCGCCGCGTCTGGCCGCGCGGAGAAAATTGCCGCTGTAATTTTGAATTCAATTAAGTCGGGCGGAAACATTTTCTTCACCGGCTGCGGCTCAACGGGACGTTTGAGCATTTTATTGGATTCCATCTGGCGCGATTTTTGGCGGCAGCAAAGTAGGAGACGAGGTGACGAGTCTCAAACTAAAGAAAATTTAGAGACTCCTCACGTCGTCTCCTACAACCAGATTGATTTGGAGAATCGCACTTTCAGCGTGATGGCGGGCGGTGATTACGCGCTCATCAAATCCGTGGAAGGCTTCGAGGATTTTACCGCGTTCGGCGAAAAACAAATTGCCGATTTAAGTTTGTCGTCAAAAGATGTCGTGTTTGCGATTACGGAAGGCGGCGAAACTTCGTTTGTCATCGGCACGGCTTGGGCGGGCGTGAAGGCGGGCGCGAAAGTTTATTTCGTCTATAACAATCCCGACGACATCTTGTGCGAATACGTCCAGCGCAGCCGCGAAGTGATTCAAGATTCGCGCATCGAAAAAATAAATCTCACGACCGGGCCGATGAGCATTACGGGATCAACGCGGATGCAAGCCACGTCCATCCAGCTTTGCGTGATGCTGACGATTTTGGAAATCGTCGTGCGGGAATTGAGCGGCCAAAAATCTGACGACGTTGCCAACGAATTTTTGGCGCAGCTTGATACGCTTCATGCAAATTTACGTTCGCCGGAATTTCTCGCGTCACTCGCAAAACTGGTTGCGCTGGAAGAATCAGTTTATCGCGGCGGCGGGAAAAATAATTACTTCGCCGACCATTTTGGCGCGGATGTTTTGACGGACACAACGGAACGTTCGCCGACGTATTGCACGCCGCCGTTCCGCAAGTTTGATGACGCGACGGCGACGGAATCGTGGGCGTATTTATTTTTGCCGGAGCTGGACGCGGCGTCCGCTTGGCGCAACATTTTGAAACGCGAACCGCGTTGCGTAGAGTGGAACGCGGCAGAAATCCGCGCGCTCGTGAGCGAAGACAGATTTTCGCGCACACAGGAAATCATCAATAAAATCGGCGCGAATGAGTTGATGCGTTTCCGCATTGGTTTAGATGGTGTAAAAAATCGTCCGTTGGGCAAAGGCGATTCCGCGATTGCGGTTTTAAGTGAAACTGAAATCGCCACTTTTCAAATTTCCCAGATTGAAGCGGCGCAACAGACCGGCGCACGGACAGGCGTAATTTGTTTTGGCAACCCTGAACTCAAAACCCTGAACGCTGAACAAGTTTTCGTTCCCATTCCTAAAACAAATTTTCTCCTCAACGGCGTGACGCGCGTGGCGGTGAAGCTGGTGATGAACGCGCTTTCCACCTGCACGATGGTGCGGCTCGGTCGCGTGATGGGCAATTACATGGTGTGGGTTGTGCCGAGCAATTTGAAGTTGATTGACCGCGCGACGAGATATATTTCCAAACTCACAGATTTGCCTTACGAGCGGGCGAACGAATTGCTGTTTGAGATCATCGAATACGTCGAGCCGCGCATGAGGGCGGATCAGGCGTATCCGCCGGTCGTCGGCATGGCGGTGGTGCGCGCGAAAAATAATTTCACGAACGAGCAGGCGGAAAGATTTTTACAGTCGCAATAAATTTGGTTAGGCTGATTTCATTATGACACTCGACGACATTCTTTTGGAAGCGGAAGACAAGATGCTCAAGACCGAGACGGCGCTCGCGAATGATTTTCTCGGCGTCCGCACCGGCAAGGCGTCCGCCAGCCTCGTGGAAAATGTGCAGGCGGAAGTTTACGGCTCGATGATGCGGATTCGCGAGCTCGCCAACATCTCCACGCCGGAGCCGCGCATGCTCGTCATCACGCCGTGGGACGTGGCCGCGCTCCAGCCGATTGAGAAGGCGATTCAGAAAGCGAACCTCGGTCTCTCGCCGGTGATTCAGGGCAAGCTGCTGCGCCTGTCGTTTCCCGAATTGAGCACGGAACGCCGTCAGGAATTTGTGAAGCTCATCAAGAAAATGTCCGAGGACGGGCGCGTGGCCATCCGCCATCACCGCCGCGACGCGATGGATTTGTTCAAGAAACACGCGCACGATAGCGGCATCACCGAGGACGCGAAGAAGCAGGCGGAAAAAGATTTGCAAAAACTGACGGACGATTACACCGCCAAGATTGACGCGCACGTTGTGCACAAAGAAAAAGAAATCATGACCGTGTGAGTTGCCGCCGCCGCGACTGATGAAAACAATTCCAGCCATCCGATTTCTGACATTGCTTTCAATGCTGGTGGCGGGAGCTTTGCAAGCGGCTCCGGTGACAGTGATGCCGGGATTGACGTATTACGACGGGTCGGAAAAACTGAGTGGTAAGCTGGTGTTTTTGCTCCAGCATGATTATCAGGTTGAATCTAATTCAGAAACCGCAGCTTCCATTTACGAGTTTGATTTAACTACAAAAGTCCTCCACGAAATAACAAAAGCGCCGCGCGGATTTTTCCATTCGTCAACCAACGGAGAACTGTTTTTTGTGAATTACTGGTCTGGCATTTATCAACATGACTACAATTTTCATATTGATAACCAGACAAAGATTTTTGTTTATTCTAAAACCACAAAGGAATCTAAAATTGTTAAGTTAAAGTCTGCTCCCGTTAGGTCAATAGTTATCGGCAATCGTATAGTAAATCAATTGGATGACGTAGGCTCTACAAACATCGTTGAATACGACGCCGCAACGGGGAAAACTTCACAGCTTGCAAGCATACCGAGTGATGAGCAAGACAATGGCAGATGCTACAATGGCGATGCGATTGGTTTCAAAGGTCAATATTATCCGATTGAACCTGAAGGCTGCACTTTAATAAACGATTCGGGAAAAATACTTCATAGGTTCTCATGGCTTCACACACTCTTTAGTGGTAACGGCACAGAATATACCGTGTCTCAATTATCTCCGGATCGTCATTATGCAGTCGTTCGGCTTGAAACTGCGCTGAAAAGAAAATTTATTCGCGATCCTGATTTACCCAGTGGAAGCGGGAACACCTATTATTTAGTAGATGTTTCAACCGGCAAAACAAGAGTGTTAATACAGGATGAGTTGGAAGCTAAATCATCCGCTTCTTTGTGTGGAATTCAGTGGGTTCAATAAATTAAAACCCCACTTCACTGACGCACCGGCGCGTTCGTCTCAAACCGCACCACCGTTTCATCGGGCTTGGCGTAGCCGAGTTTTTCGCGGGCGAGCCGCGTGACGGTGGCGGGATCGTTGCGGAGCGCGTCAATGTCCGCGCGCAGTTGCTTGGAGATGGCGTCCTGCTTTTGCAGTTCGGTGTCGAGCCGGAGAATTTCGCGGCGCATCCGTTCGTTTTGCTGGATGGGTTTCTGGTAGGCGAGAATGATGAACACCAAAACGGCCAGCGCCACAAGGACGAGGACCGCCTGGCTGAGCTTGCTCCAGATGCCGAGATCAACTTTCACGCGGCCAGTCTAACGGCGCGCGGCGCGGAAGTGAAAGCGGATTTTACTGACAATCGCAAATCGTCCGCCTAAATTCTGCGCGAATGATCAAGGCGCTTTTCCTGATTTTTGAACCGCACGTCGCGTGGGTGCGCGTCGCGCAGGCGCGGCGGGGATTCGCCTTTATTCTCTGCGTGTATCTGTTGCCGATGATTCTGCTCGCGTCGGCGGTTGAAGGTTGGGGATTGCATCGCTGGGGAAAATGGCAGTCGAAATTCGAGCGATTCAAGGAATTTTCCAACAGCGGCATTGTCACTTTTGAAATTGTTCAAGTGCTGCTGGCGTTGCTGATGATTTTTGTCAGCGCGTTGCTGCTCCTGAAAATCAGCCAGACGTTCGAGAGCCGACACCGTTATCTCGATGCGTTCAGGACGGTGGCTTACGGTTACAGTCCGCTGTTTCTCGCGCGGTTGCTGGACGCCGGCCCGACGGTGCATCCGGCGACGTCGTGGGTCATCGGCATCGTGCTCACGGTCTGGGTGCTGTATCAAGGCATCCCGCACGTCATGCAACCCGACCCGACGCACGCCTTCGGCCTGTATCTCTCGGCGATGTTTGTCGTCGTGCTGGTTTCGGGCATGACGCGCTTGCTAACCGCCTTGTATCTATTGGGCGAAGTGGACTATCACCATTCCTGGCTCACGCATAATTTCCCCAATCTGTTTCAATGAATTCTGCTACTGAAAAACAAATTCTCACCGCGCTCACACAACTGGACGAGACCGTAAAAACTCTCGCCACGGCAAATCCTAAACCAAATCTGTTGCCGATGTTTGCGCGCATTGATGAACTGACGTTGCAACTTCCGCGCGCCACCGACCCGACGTTGCTGCATTATCTCCACAAAAAAAGTTACGAGAAGGCGCGGCTTTTCCTGCAAGGACGTGACGCGGAAAATCAAGCGGGCAATTGCCGTCACGTCTGAAAATTTTTCTTCGCGTCTCTGCGCCTTTGCGTGAGACTCTTCCTTTATGTTGCCGGATGAAACCATCGTAGCCATCGCCACGCCGCTCGGCGAAGGCGGACTCGCAGTTCTTCGCCTTTCCGGCGCGCACGCGTTTGCCATCGCCGACAAATGTTTTTCGCCCGTCGGAAAAAGTTCGTTGAAACCGTCCGCTGCGCCGACGCACACGATTCAATACGGCAAAATTATTCGCGACGGAAACGTGATTGATGAAGTGCTGCTCGCTGTCTTGCGCGCGCCGCGCACGTTCACGCGCGAAGACACGGTGGAGATTTCTTGTCACGGCGGAATTTTACCCGCGAAACTTGTCCTCGATACTTTGCTCACGAATGGCGCGCGATTGGCCGAGCCGGGCGAATTCACCAAACGCGCATTTCTAAATGGTCGAATTGATCTCGCGCAAGCCGAAGCCGTCGCCGACGTGATTCATTCGCGCACCGAACTCGCGCTTGCCGCCGCCAACGAACAGCTCGCCGGCAAACTTTCGCAGCGCATCAACAAACTGCGCGACGACCTGATGCTCACGCTCGCGCACGTCGAGGCGCACATTGATTTTCCCGACGAAGATATTTCACCCGATACGAAAGAAAAATTATTGCAGCGACTTGAAGATGGCATTTCCTTCATGGACGAATTGCTCCGCACCGCGAACGAAGGGCAAATTCTTCGACGTGGAATTCGCGCGGCAATCATTGGTCGCCCGAACGCCGGCAAATCCAGTTTGCTGAATCAATTGCTCGGACGCGATCGCGCAATTGTTTCGCCGATTGCGGGAACAACCCGCGACACGATTGAGGAAACCGCCAACATTCGCGGCCTGCCGGTCATCTTCATTGACACCGCCGGTTTGCGCGAAGCGCGCGACGAGATTGAAGTCGAAGGTATTCGTCGCAGCCGCGAATCGCTCGCGTCGGCGGAATTTATTCTGCACGTCCTCGACGCCAGCGAACCGTTGACGAGCGCGGATGAAATTTATTTGAAGGAGTTCGCTGACAAAAAAAGAATTCTCGTCTGCAACAAAACTGATTTGCCCGTGAAGCTGGAAGTCAGAAGTCAGAATTCAGAAGTCAGAATGGTTGACGTGTGTTCCTTGAGTGGAAACGGCATTGAGAATTTAAAGGACGCCATCAAATCGCTCGTGTGGGCGGGCGAAATCAAGGCCGAGATGTTACAAGTCGCCATCAACTCGCGGCATCAAGAAGCATTGAATCGCGCGCGTTTCACCGCGCGTCAGGCGACGGATGCGTTGCGCGACGGTATGACGCTGGAACTGGTCGCAATGGATTTGCGAATCGCCGCGAACGCCGTCGGCGAAATTGTCGGCAAGACGACGACGGAAGATTTGTTGGATTCCATCTTCAGCGCGTTCTGCATCGGGAAATAGCGATTATTTGAGCGACGCCATATCAATCACGAAGCGGTATTTCACATCGCTCTTGATGAGGCGTTCGTAAGCTTCGTTGATTTTTTGGATCGGAATCAGTTCGATGTCGGAAGTGATATTGTGTTCGCCGCAAAAATCCAGCATCTCCTGCGTTTCTTTAATTCCACCAATGAGCGAACCGGTAAAACTCTTGCGCCCAAAAATCAAACTGCCGACTTGCACCGACAACGGTTCGGCGGGAACACCAACTTGCGTGAGCGTGCCGTCGCGTTTTAGCAAAGCAAAATACGCGTTGATGTCGTGTTGCGCCGCGACCGTATCGAGAATGAAATGAAAACTGTTCGCGTGTTTTTTCATTTCGTCGGCGTTCTTGGAATTGACGACTTCATCCGCGCCGAGCCGCAGCGCGTCCGCGACTTTGCTCGGCGAAGTCGTGAAGACGACGACGTGCGCGCCAAACGCTTTCGCCAGTTTCACGCCCATGTGACCAAGTCCGCCTAGACCGACGACGCCGACTTTTTGACCTTTGCCAACTTTGTAATGGCGCAACGGCGAATACGTCGTGATACCCGCGCACAGCAGCGGCGCAGTCGCGGCGAGATTCAAATGCTTCGGGATTTGCAGAACAAATGATTCGTCCACCACGACACTGTCGGAATAACCGCCGTAAGTCATGCCGCCGGAAATTTTATCCGGCGCGTTATAGGTGAAGGTCGCGCCGCTATCGCAAAATTGTTCGAGATTTTCTTTGCAGCTTTCGCAGGTCCGACAGGAATCCACCATGCAGCCAACGCCCGCGAGATCACCTTCCTTAAATTTTTTGACGTGCGCGCCGACTTTTACGACGCGGCCGACAATTTCGTGGCCGGGCACGCACGGATACGTCGTGCCGTGCCATTCGTTGCGGGCGATGTGGACATCCGTGTGGCAGACGCCGCAGTAAAGAATTTCAATCTGCACGTCGTGCGCGCCGGGTGTGCGCCGTTGAAAATTAAACGGTGCGAGCGGCGAAGTTTGAGTCTGGGCGGCAAAAGCTTTGGCGTTATACATGAAACTACTTCTAGCACGAATGCGAAGATTAGCTAACGATTATTTTGAAGTGTGATTTGCCGCTGACAAATCAACTCCACTGCTTGCCCAAGTTATCCAGACCGCCGCGCTGCAAATCTTCGGGCGTCATTACGGGATGCAGTTGGACATCCGCTTCAAAGGTCAGAAACCACGGCTCAGCCAGCGACGGAATCTTGGAAGCGTCCGGCAAATCGACAATCACGATCGCCGTGCGCTTGCCGCAGATTTCCGTGAAGTGAACTGATTCCGGTTTGATAGCGTTCAGGATTTTGCCCATCTTCGCGCCAACCGAACCGTCTTTGACGGCGGCGTTAAACGTGTGATGGGGCAGGGTGGCAATCAGCAGCATCCGCATAATTTTATTTTGGTTAAGGTTGGAGTGG
>CAILDU010000021.1 GCA_903833055.1 uncultured Verrucomicrobia subdivision 3 bacterium
ACGTTTTTTTCACCACGGTCCGCCTCCCGCAGGATGCGAATCTTGTCTTCCGTCGTATACCGTTTGCCTTTCATCGTCTGGTCCTTTCTTGTGGCCCAGACTAACACATCAACTGGCCTGAAAAAGCCGAGTCACATCACAACCTTCCCGCCGCAGCAACGCCGCGATCCGCCGATATCCGTATCGAGAATGCTTCGCGGACAGTTCCAACAGCCGTTTCCTTAACTGCTCTTCTTTGGCTGTAGGTGGTCGCCCTTGATAGCGGAACGTCGAACGTGCCAGCTTCAATATCCGGCACGCCACCCGTTGGGAACACGTCCCGTCCTTCACCAACTCCTGCGCCAACGCCCGGCGATGCGCCGGGCTCACAGCTTTTTTTCGCATACGGCCTCCAAGACCCGGTTCTTCAGCAGCGACTCTGCCAGCATCTTCTTTAACTCGCTGTTCTCACGTTCCAACTCCTTGAGCCGGCGGGCCTCGTTGATCTCCATGTGCCCAAACTGCTTCTTCCACCGGTGGAAGCTCACCACCGAGAGGTTTTCATCCCGGCAGATGTCCTGGATGCTTTTTTCGCCACAATCCGCCGCCCGTAAGATGCGAATCTTGTCTTCCGTCGTGTATCGTTTGCCTTTCATTCGTCTGGTCCTTTCTTGCGTCCCAGACTAACACATCAACTGGCCCGAAAAAGTGAAGTCACGTCACCATGTTTGCTGTGATTGGCTTCTCGCTTTTAACTTCCACGCCCTCAAACGGCGTGTTGGCCACGTCCACTTGAATGTCACCGATGGATGCCGACCTTAAATCAGCAGTCGTGTGTCGCTCCAAATCCAACAGTGCTGCGCCATCGTAACGATTCACTTCCACAACCAGTCGCTGATAGATCGCATACAATGCGAGGACTGGCAGACGTGATTTGCCTTGCCCGGAACTTTCTGAAAAGTGTCGTTCAAAAAACAAACTGACAGTCGAGGGATGGTTTGTTGATAGATTTGTTCTCTTTATTTCACGCGTCACTTGCCTTTTTGTCGTCGTCATGTCGTGAAATTGGTTCGCTTTGGTTGTTTGTGACAGCTTTGTGGCTCTAATATCCGATCAGAACTATTCCTTTCAATGGCAGTGCAAGACGGTTGCTGATGTAAAGGGTTTCCAAAAAAGTATGGACCCTTTGGAAATCATCGCTTTCGAGGTAGCTATTCCGAACGGCTAAAACAAGAAACTCAACACCGTGCATCATGCAAGCTTGAAAAATATCCTTTAGAAATTGGTAGTTCATCACAGCTCTGCCAGCTTCAACTTCGATAACAATTTTTCCATCTTTACTCAACGCATCTGCGCCGAATGATTTGTCAATGTGGTTATTTAGACCGAAGAGAACAGGGACGGGAATTTTTTCGGCTTTTGATTTGCCAGTTTCCACTTTGCAACCGACTGCTTCAAAGTGTGGTCGTAAAATTTTAAGAACACCGTCACTGTTAAGTTTATTCCCGGACGATTTAATGTCTTCGTGGACGGTCTCGAAGCATTTAACAATAGATAAAAGCTCATCGGTTATGCCGACTGACCTCGGAAATAATTGGTAGCGAAGTGTTGTTGTTTTTTCCTTCATGTTAAAGCTGGAGTAATTTCGACACAAGCCACCGCCTCGAAACCCGCCTGATGAAAACCAATATCCAGTCCACCACCGCCTGTGAATAGACTCAAAACTTTGATTGTCTTTTGACGCGCCATGACGAACGAAGTGTGCGTCGTAAATTTATCAGCGTCAATCCGCGTTCGCCACCAGTAAAAATGAGCGCCCATCGTTTGATTTGTTGGTTTTCAAGCAAGTCAAACCATAGTTATTCACAATTAGTAGCGGCACAACGCGGCTTGCGCACAACATATTGTGGTTTTCTCTTTACACGAACCGTCAGCTTTGGTTGGCTAGTCCCAACAATTTTACACGAACCATGTATCTTAAAAATCTCACGGTTTTCGGCTTCAAATCCTTTGCGGACAAGACGGCGCTGAACTTTCAACCCGGCGTCACCGCCATCGTCGGCCCGAACGGCTGCGGCAAGTCCAACGTCTCGGACGCGATCCGCTGGGTGCTCGGCGAGCAGTCGGCGAAAGCTCTGCGCGGCGGCGAAATGGCCGATGTGATTTTCAACGGCACGGACGGACGCAAACCGATGGGCATGGGCGAAGTCTCGCTCACGCTCGGCGGCGTGGACGGCGAAAATCTTCGCGCGGCCGGCGTGGAAGTTGCCTACGACGAAGTGACGCTGACGCGCCGGATTTTCCGCGACGGCGGCAGCGAATATTTTTTGAATCGCACGCCGTGCCGGTTGAAGGACATCCAGCAGTTGTTCATGGGCACGGGGGTCGGGCGCACGAGTTACAGCATCTTGGCGCAGGGTCACATCACGCAGATTCTTTCCAGCAAGCCGGAAGACCGCCGGATGATTTTCGAGGAAGCCGCCGGCATCACGAAATTCAAGTCGCAGAAAAAAGAATCGCTGCGCAAACTGGAATACACCGAGCAAAATTTGTTACGCATCGCCGACACCATCAAGGAAGTGAAACGGCAAATCGGTTCGCTTCAGCGCCAGGCTGGCAAGGCGCGCCGCTACAAACAGATTTCGCAGGAGTTGCAGCATCTTGAAACGCAGTTGGCACGGCATCAGTTTGATATTTTGCAGGGTGAGATTTCCGAACGCCAGAATCTGGTCGAAAATTTGCGGAACGAAGTTGAGGCTGGCTCGAACGATGTGCTGCGTTTCGAAAATGAAATTTCTAAACTGCGCGAGTTGCTCTCCGAACTGGAGCATGAAGTCGCGGCGCAGCAGCAGCGCGGATTAGAATTGAAGGCTGAAATTGATCGCAACGAAAGCCGCATTCAATTCAATGGCGAACGGCTTGCGGAAATCGAATCACAAAACGCCAAAGCGCTCGCGGAAATCGCGCAAGCGGAGGAGCGCTGCCACGCGGCCTCGGGTGAATTGATTTCCATCACGGAGCGGCTCGCGGTTGCCGAAGCTGCGTTGGAGCAACATCGTGAGAGTTTGCAGGCCAAGCGCGAAGGCTTGCAGCAAATCGAAAACAGTCAGCGTGAAAATCAGGAGCGTTTTCGGCAGGCACAGGCCACGGCGTTTGCGGCGGCGCAGGATTTATCGCGTCTCCGCAACGAAATCACCGCGCTCGATCTGCAAAAGCAGGGCAACTTGGTGCGCCTTGAAAAATTATCAGCGGAAAAAATCCAGTTAGAGGTGGAACGCACCGGATTGGATGTGCGCTTGCAGGAATTCACGGCCAGCGTCGAAGTGGAAAAGCTGAACGTTGCCACGACACGCGGTTCCGTTGAGCAACGTCAGAATCGTTTGCGCGAATTACAGGTGGAATTGCAGACGGCCTCAACCGAGCAGGATAAATTTTTGCACCAGCAATCAGACAAACGTTCGCGCCTCACGGTTTTGGAGCAGTTGGAAGGTTCGCACGAAGGCTTCGATGCGGGCGCGGTGGCCGCGTTGCGCCAATCACGTTCGGTCATCGGCTCGCTCGCGGATCGAATTCGCGTGCCGGATCAGTTTGTCACCGCCGTGGAGAATGCCCTCGGCCATAATCTTCAGTTAATTCTCACCGAACAGCCGGCAAGCGCGCAGGAAATTCTGGCCGAACTCACGACCAACAAGTCCGGGCGCGCGAGCATCGCGGCGCTCGCCATTCAACAGTATCAGGACGAAAAGCAACTGGCCTTCGCCGGTGAAATGTCGCCCGCGGATAAAAATGCGGCGCCGGAAATGTTGCCGACGGGGAAGATTGTCCACGCGATGAGCGTGATTCACGCGGAACCGCAGGTGGAAGCACTTTTGAAATCGCTGCTTGGTCGCACGTTCATCGCGGCGGATTTGCCGACGGCGACGGCGCAAATTCAGAACGGCCACGCGGGTTGCGATTTCGTGACGATGAGCGGCGAATTGCTGAACCGTCACGGTATTTACACGGGCGGTTATTTGAACAAGGGCAGCAATGGCAAAGCGCCGTCGTCCATTCTTGGTCGTAAGAATCAAATCACGGAACTGCAAGCGGAGTTAAACGAACTTCAACAGCTCGTCGAAGGCGCGAGCCAGAAGCGCGGCGAATTGTTGAGCGAGCAAACGGAATTGCAAGCGTCGTTGCAACAAGCGCAGACGGAGTTGCGCGTGCAGGAAGTGGCCATCGCCACGCGCGAAGGCGAGTTCAAGGCGTTGCAAAATTCGAATCGTCTGCTGCACCAGAAGATTGAGACGGTGGTCTTCGAGGTGCAAAGTTTGGCGGCGCAGGAGGCCGAAGGTTTGCAGAAGCGCGAGGCGCTCACCGCTCGGTTGAACGAACTTGAAGTGCGGGAACGCAGCGCGCAAGAACAAGTGCTCACGCTGACTACGGAGTTGGAAAATTTACGCCAGCAACGCGACGCGGCGAATGCGGCGTTAACGGAAAGCAAAGTTGCGCTCGCCTCGGACGAACAGCTCGCGTCGTCGTTCAAACTGCAACTTACCTCGCTGGAACAGCGCATCCGCGAGTTATCCCAGATTGTGGAATTGCGTAAGAACGAGTGCTCCTCGTTTATTGTCCGGCAGGAGCAGGCGCAGACGGAGATTCAGGAATCGCGCAGTCAGATTGAGCGTTTGCAGCATGAGCGCACGCAGGTCAATGAGCAGGCGGCGGAACTGATCGGTCGCAAAAACGCGCAGGATGGCGAGATTGGGACGCGCGAAGAGAACTTGCGTTCGCAACGTAGTCGGTTGACGGAGTTGCAAAATTTGCGCGGCGGAATTGAAATTGAGTTGGCGCAGAAAAATATGTCGGTGCAAAACCTGCGCGAAAAAGTTCAGCAGAAATATCATTTGAACCTCGACGACATTCGCAGCGAGTGCATCACGATTACGCACGCCGATGAAGGGCCGGCGAAGATTGAGACGCTCACGCCGGAGCAAATGGCCGAGAGTGGCGCGGGCACGGATTGGAATTTGGTGTCGCAACAAGTGGCCGAGCTGCAACAAAAAATTGATGAGATGGGGCCGGTCAATCTCGTGGCCATCGAGGAATACGAAGAGACCGAGCAGCGCCATCAATTCCTCACCACGCAGCATGACGATTTGGTGAACGCGAAAACGCAATTGCTTGAAGTCATCAATCGCATCAATACGCAAACGCGTCAGATGTTCTTGGAAACCTTCGAGAAGATTCGCGACAATTTCCGCGCGATGTTTGTGGATGTGTTTGGCGGCGGTAAGGCGGACCTGATTCTTTCCGACGAAAATGATGTGTTGGAATCCGGCATCGAGATTGTCGCGCGTCCGCCGGGGAAACAGTTGCAAAGTATTTCGCTGTTGTCCGGCGGCGAACAGACCATGGTCGCCGTTTCACTGCTGTTCTCAATTTATCAGGTGAAGCCGAGTCCGTTCTGCGTGCTGGACGAATTGGACGCGCCGCTGGACGAGTCCAACGTCATTCGCTTCGTCAAAATTTTGCAGCGGTTCATCGCGCATTCGCAGTTCATCATCATCACGCACAACAAGCGCACCATCGGCATGGCGGATGTGCTTTACGGCGTGACGATGCAGGAACACGGCATCAGCAAAATCGTCAGCGTGAAATTCCACAAGGCGGACGAAACCCCGCAGTTGACGAAAAGTCTAGAGACGGCGGTGGCGTAAGTTTTCCAGATTGGATAAGATAATTTCCTGACTTAAAAAATTGTTTTCTTAACCTAGAAAAGCATTTTTTACGTCTGAAAATTGATTTTCTACGTCTACAAGAAGAAGTTTTACGTCTAAAAATTCAATTTTTACGTCTGTAAGCAGAAGTTTTACGTCTGAAAATTATTCTTTTACGCCTACGAGAAGAAGTTTTACGTCTGCAAAAAGGTTTTTCACGTCTAAAACATGATTTCCTAGACCTATAAAACGAATTTCTACGTCTAAAAAATCATTTTCTACGTCAAGATTGCGGCTTTCCAGACTGCAAAAATGTTTTCAAGCGCCTTGAAAACAGTGATTTAGTCCCAAAGCCGGGCTTTTCAGTGGCCTTTACCGCTGCCCTACGAGCAGAGTAATGCACGGTGGTATTCATAATTTTTTCCAAGCCCGTCAGGGCTGGCAGCTTGGTCGGATCATGCGCGCAAAAAATGGTCAGCGGCGTTGGAGTTGATGCTGCCGGGGAATGTGATGGCTCTCCGACTTTTGCCCCAGCCGAGGGGCGGATGGCTGGTGACAAGCTGGTGGATCTAGTTTATTGCCGGCCCGTTTGTGGTCAGCGTGCCCGCCTTGTCAGACACGCCATCAGTGGGCGGCACGATGGGTTGAACCGCGGTTGAAGCGGTGCGACTTTCCATTTCGGGAATCACATAGGCATGGAACAAATGCCGCTGACCGTAGTTGGCGGTGTGCGCGTCGTTTTCCGCCGGCCGACTGGCGAAGGTGAAATTATCACCGCGCAACAAAGAGAAATGTTTCAGTTCAACCGTGCCGGGCTGCGCGTTGGTATAAACGTAGCCCTCAATCCGCACGAACTGATACGCGCCGTTTTTTTCCACGTTCTTCGGAATGTCGCGCGGGAGCAGCCAGTAATCGTGCCGCGTCTCGCTCCAATACTGTTTGAGCGCGGTCATGCCGGGCAGTTGACTGGTAAAGACGTAACCCTCCACGCGCACCAACTTATAGCCCTTGGCCACCGCGTCGGCTTCCCCTTGCGGCGTGGCGACGGTGTAGTTATCGCGGCCATCCCAGAATAGTTTCAGCGGCGCCAGCCGGTTCGTTGAGGTGATGGCCTGATTTTTTTTCGAGGCACAGCCAATCAATGAAAACAAAGCGATGCCCAGCAGCGCGGTGTGAAGGAATTGATGGTTTTTCATAAGTCACCACGAATAATGCACCGTGTAGGTCACGGTTTTTTCTTCGTCCGGTTTTACCGGAATGCGGAACTCGATGGTCTGCGAATCTTTTTTCACGAAGTCATCCGACTTGGCGGTGATGCTCCAATTGCTCCAGCGGTAAAGATGCTCGACGACGCGGATTTCCACGGCATCGGTTTTCTTGCGGTTGCGTAATTTGATTTCAAACGTCTCATCAATCCACTTTTCGCTCGTGTCCACGCGGAAATTCGTCTGCTTGCGTTCGCCGACCAGATCAAAAGAATTGCCGGTGGTCACGCGCACAGTCTCATTGCGCGGCGTGTGGTCAATGGTGTTCTCGCCGACGAATTGCAACTGCCCATCGCTATCGCGACGATAAAAGCGCAGCTTGCCGGCGGGCAGGGCGATGCCGAGTTGGTTCGTCTCGGCGTTCTTGAACTCGCGTTGGACGATGATTTTCTTGTTGTCGTTCTGCCCGTAGTTCCGGTCATAGTTCAGACCATAGAATTGGTAGCCGGTCGCGCCGTCATAAACATAAATAGTGGGCGCATACATTTTTTCGGCGTGAACAAATTCCACCTGCTTGGTCTCGTGATCGTGCAACGTGGTCGGGCGCGCGATGGAATACAGATGAAATTCGTCAAAGGCTTTCTCGGAAACCGCGGGACCATCTTCCATGGCGGCCATCGCCATGGGCATTGCACGCGATTTTGCCATGCCAAAAGCGAATTGCGGCGGCTGAATTTTATTCACATCGCCCGCCATCAATTTAATTTTCGCATTATCAAATGTCTTGCCGCTGTTGTTATTCATCGTGATCCAGCCGACGAGGTCGCAGTAATCACCTTTTTCCGGCGACACGAGATTGTAGCTGGCGCTCCAATCAAATCCGCCGGTGACATAACCGACTTCCGCATCGAACGTGCCGGGCTTGTCGGATTGCAGCAACCAATTGAAGGCGGGCTTGAGGATGGTGTCGCTGCCCAGATCCGGAAACAGCGGTTGGCCCGGCAAAGTGAATTGCAACTTGCCATTCACTTCGATGATGGGCTGGGTGTTGCCGCCGCCGGGCACAAAACCGCTGCGGACAATCTTGCCGGGAATGAGTTCGGTGATTTGCGTGCTGTCCTTCGTGCGGACATTTTGAAAATCAATGGTCTTGCCCTCGAACAACGAGAGGAGCAGTTCCTGCGACACCGGGTCGTTGCGATAATTCTGCTCCAGAATTTGCAAAGAGTGTTTGCCCGCCGGATCGCGCAGAATCACGGAATCCGGTTCCACCTGTGCGGTTGCGCCGGAATAATCCACGGCGTTCGCGCCCGACTTCAAATCGAGCGGCACGGTGTCGCGCACGACGGCGAAGTTCTGGTTGTAAATGGTCAACGCGGGTTCGGCACCAGCGACCAGTGTGGATAAGGCGGTAAGCAGCAGGATGGTTTTCATGAGGTTGGCAATCGCATTTAAGATAAGACGCACGAGTGGGAATTTTATTAGAAAAAATCCGAAAGTATTTTGGCGTGCGTCGTCGCAGGGAACAATTCAACCTTTGCCGTGAGGGCGCAAGCAAATTCCAGAATTGACTCCGCCCGCTAAACATGGAGGAATCTGCGCGTGAACCGAATTTTTCACCGCGTCGGGCTGTTGGCGATCGTCGGCATTGGGATTTTTTTTAATTGCCCGAGTGCCCGCGCGCTCGACCGCACGAACGAAACGTTTAAGGTTTTTCAATTTCCCGCCGACCAGATTCCGCGCATTGATGGCGACACGAATGACTGGAAAATCGTGCCGGAAAGTTATGTCATCGGCACGGATCAGTTGGTCGAAGATTTTGGTAAACACAAAGTCACGGACGCCTCCACGCCGAAAATCCGCGTAAAAGTCGGCTGGGTGAAAGGATTGAACCGCCTGTATTTTCTTTACGAAGCGGATGATGACTATTGGGATTTTTCCCAGCCCGATTTGCACAACGACACGTTTGAATTGGTCGTGGATGGCGATTTGTCCGGCGGTCCGCTCATTGAGAAATTTTCTCCGTTACGCGATAAACTCGGCCAGTGGGAAACGTATTTCAAAGTTCAGAGCGTTCACGCACAAAACTATCACATCTTCACGCCAGCACGCGATAAGGACTGGTGTATGTTTTGGGGTTCGGCGCAATATGCGAAGCGTCTGCCGTATGCCAACGCGGCGCAAAAATATAACTTCGACCCCGGCCAGAGCGGTCATTACGTTCTCGAATTTTGGATAACGCCGTTCGATTCCGCACCGGCGGAAGCAGCGCGCGCGATCGAGACCAAATTGACCGAGCACAAGACTATCGGACTTTCGTTCGCGTTGATTGATTATGACAACGTAAATTCCGGCGGCACGAATAATGGCTTTTGGAATCTCTCGCGCCATCACACGATGTATGGCAATGCGGATTATCTTTGCGCGTTCAAGCTGATGCCGCTTGAACCGAAGTTGGTGAAGCTGATTGCCGCCAACTGGTCCTGGCAATTGCTGGACGAAAAAACGCGCCAGATCGCGTTCAAGGATTTGTCCATCGGCGAAATCAAAGCGTGGCACTGGGATTTTGGCGACGGCGAAACTTCGACGGAACAAAATCCAATTCACGTCTATAAAAATCCCGATCATTACGTCGTCGTGCTAGATGTCGCAGGCGCAGCGGGAAAATCGCGCCGCAGCAAAGTCTGGGATGTGGCGGTGAAATAAAATTACATGAACAATAAACTTTTCCTGCTAACTGCGCTGCTCGCGTTGAGTTTTTCGGTCGCGGCCAAAACTTTCAATGTCCTCGACTTTGGCGCGAAGGGCGACGGCGCGACGCTCGACACTGTGGCAATTCAACGCACGATTGACGCGGCGAGCAAGGGCGGAACCGTTTTGATTCCGCACAAATACACGTTTCTTATCGCCACGTTGGATTTGAAAGGCGGCATTAATTTTCAACTTGAAGGCACTTTACTCATCAGCACCAACCACAATGATTACGCGGGTGATGGCGTCATCACGGCCAGCAATTCGCCGGATTTGAAAATCACCGGCGGCGGCGAAATCATCGGCCAGTCGCTTTCCTACATGACCAGTTATGAAGCAACAAACGAGTGGTGGTTGTTCAAAGAGTGGCGGCCAAAAATGTTTGTCCTCACCGGCTGCACCAATCTCGTCGTGCGCGACATCACTTTTTCCGACGCGCCGTATTGGGGTTTGCACATGCTCGGTTGCGAAAATGTTTTGGTGGATAATGTCACGGTGAACAATCGTCTCGATGTGCCGAACGATGACGGCATCGATCCCGATCATTGCCGCAATGTGGAAATTAAAAATTGTCGCGTCACCTGCGGCGACGACGCCATCGTGGTAAAATCCACGCGGCAGACGAATAATTTTGGCGACTGCGCGAACATCCACGTTCACGATTGCATCATCCGCACGCAGGACGCCGGTCTGAAAATCGGCACGGAAACGGTCGGCAACATCCACGACATTTTGTTCGAGCATTGCAAAATTCTTTCCAGCAGTCGCGGCCTCTGCATTCAACTGCGCGACGAAGGCGAAATTTCCAACGTGATTTTTCGCAACATTGAATTCACGTCGCGCTATCACAGCGATCCGTGGTGGGGCAGGGGCGAGGCGATTTCGTTCACCGCCATTCCGCGCAACGCCGCGACGAAACTTGGAAAACTTCACGATGTCACGGTCGAAAATATTTCCGGTCGCGCAGAAAATAGCGTGCGCGTGGAAGGCACGGCAGCGAGCCGCATCGCCAATGTTCACTTCAAAAATGTTTCGCTGGCATTTTCCCGCTGGACGAAATATGCCGGCGGCGTTTATGACAATCGCCCGACAAAAGTTCTCCCGCCCTTGGAACCGCACGCCTTTGAAGGTTTTAGTTTGCGATATGCTGATAATTTATTTTTGCAAAACTGCTCGCTCCATTGGCCGCCGCATAAGGTTAGCAATGGCATTCATGCCGAGGAAGTGAATGGCCTGAAGGCGCTCAAATTTTCCAATGAATGATGGCGCAGCAAAAAGACTTCATTCCGGCGCGCGTTTACTGTTAAACTTTTCGCCACATGAAGTGGACACAAACTTTGATTCCGACCCTCCGCGAAGCCCCGGCTGATGCGGAAATCGTCTCGCACAAATTACTGCTCCGCGCCGGACTGATCCGCAAACTCGCGGGTGGCGTTTATACTTTTTTGCCGCTCGGTTTGCGCGCGCTTCGCAAAGTGGAACAAATTATCCGCGAAGAAATGGATCGCGCGGGCGGCATCGAAGTGCTCATGCCCGCGTTGCAGCCTCCGGAAATCTGGGAGGCCAGCGGTCGCGCCGAGACAGCGAGCAATGTTTTGTTCAAGGTCAAAGACAGCAGCGGTCGCCAATGGTTTTTGAGTCCGACTGCCGAAGAAGTCATCACGACACTCGCGGCGAACGAAATCAATTCCTATCGCCAGTTGCCGAAGAATTTCTATCAAATCAGTTTGAAATTTCGCGACGAAATCCGTCCGCGCTTTGGTTTGATGCGCGCGAAGGAATTCATCATGAAAGATGCGTATTCATTTGATACGACTGATGAAAATGCGATGGCCGCTTACAAAAAAATGTATGACGCCTACACGCGTATCTTCGCGCGCTGCGGACTGAAAGCATTTCCTGTCGAGGCCGATACCGGCGTCATCGGTGGAAATTATTCGCACGAATTTATGGTTCCCGCCGAGACCGGCGAAAACGAAGTGGCGTTTTGCGAGGCGTGTGGCTACGCGGCGAACATCGAAAAGGCGACGAGCGGAATTCCGAAAACTGCCGCGCGCGAAATCGGTGCGGCGATTGAAAAATTTGCCACACCCGGTGTCGTGACGATTGAGGCGTTGAGCAAGGAACCTTACAAAGTTCCGGCGAACCGCCAGATTAAAACTTTGGTTTACATCGCCGACTCGAAACCAATTTTGATTTTGATTCGCGGCGACGACCAGTTGAACGAAACCAAATTGCTGGCGAAGACCGGCGCGGTCGCCGCGCGTCCGGCCACGCCGGAAGAATGTTTCGCCACGCTCGGTGCAAAGCCGGGTTCGCTTGGCGCGGTTGTGAATGTTCCGGCGGACGTAAAAGTTTTTGCCGATGAGCGTTTGCAAGGCGCGAACGACATGACGACCGGCGCGAACGAAGATGGTTTTCATTTAAAAAATGTTTCCATCGAGCGCGATATAAAAGTTTCCGCTTGGTTTGATTTGCGAACCGTGAGCGCGGGCGAGCCTTGCGCGAAGTGCGCGAAACCATTGAAAATAAAGCGCGCGATTGAGGTCGGCCACGTTTTCAAGCTCGGCACGAAATACAGCGAGAAGCTCGGCGCGACGTTTCTCGACGCGGATGGCGCGCGCAAGCCGAGCGTGATGGGTTGCTATGGCATCGGCGTCACGCGCACGTTGCAGGCGATCATCGAGCAGGGCAACGACAAGGACGGCGTCATCTGGCCGTTGAGCGTTGCGCCTTACACGGTTTGCATCACGCCACTCGCCATCGCGCCGGAAAGTGAAGCGATGAAGCTGGCGGAGAAATTTTATTCTGAACTGACGGCCAAAGGCGTGGATGTAATTCTCGACGACCGCGACGAGCGTCCGGGTGTGAAGTTCAAAGATTCGGAACTGGTTGGTTTTCCAATTCGTATCGGCCTCGGCGAAAAATCGTTGGCGAAGGGCGAAGTGGAAATCAAGCCGCGCAACGGCGCGATGCAGTTCGTCAAAATTGAAGAAGCCGTCGAAGCGGTGCTGAAACTAACAGCGGTAATTTAATTTCCGTTTTTATCGAGACAGTCGCGGACGACTTTGATGAGATCGGCGTGGCCGTAAGGTTTTTGAATGAAGCTGCCGTTGGTGCGTTCGAGCAGTTCGGGATTGACATCATCGGATGTGTAGCCGCTCATGAAAATGACCTTGAGCTGCGGCGTTTCGGCCACGAGGCGCTCGGCCAGTTCGACGCCGGAAACACCTTCAGGCATTACCATGTCGGTGAGGAGCAAATCAATTTTGCCGCCGTGCTGTCGCCAGACTTCGAGCGCCTCGCGTCCGGAAGTGGCTTCCAAAATCTGATAGCCGGCGTCCTTGAGGATTTCCCGCGCGAGTTCGCGCAACATTTCTTCGTCTTCGACAATCAAGATAGTTTCGCAGCCGCCAACCATCGGAGAAATAATTTGTTGTTCGGCAGGTTGAATTTCCGCCAGCATTTCCGTGTTGGCTGGAAGATAAACAGTGAAGGTCGAACCGCAGCCGGGCTGGCTTTGGACTTCCACCCAACCGTTGTGCTGGCGGGCGATGTTGAAAACGGTTGCGAGTCCGAGGCCAGTGCCTTTGCCGATGTCCTTGGTCGTAAAAAACGGTTCAAAAATTCGGGCGCGCGTCGCTTCGTCCATGCCGCAGCCGGTGTCGGTCACTTCCAATTTTACAAAATGTCCGGTGGCGGCTTCGGGATGAATTTCCATTTGTTCCGCGCCGACAAACGTTTCGGAAATTTCCACAATCAGCGTGCCGCCGTTGGGCATCGCGTCGCGCGCGTTGCTTGCGAGATTCATGACGACCTGTTCGATCATGCTCTGATCGGCGTGAACAAGCGGCAGCATTTGCGGGCTTTTGAAACGCAGTTCAATGGTTTCGCCGACGAGCCGGTCGAGCATTTTGCTGGTGCTGCCAACGACTTCGCGAAGGTCAAGCAGGCGCGGCTGCATAACATTTTTGCGACTCGTCAATAAAAGTTGCCGCGTCAATTTCGCCGCGCGATCGCCCGCAGAATAAACCTGCGTGAGCGACTCCTTCATTTCCGGCGCCAGCGAATCGTCCGTGAGCAACTTGCTGGCGTGGCCCTGAATGATCGTCAGCATATTATTAAAATCATGCGCGATGCCGGCGGCGAACTGTCCGAACGTCTTCATCTTTTCCGATTGGAGCAACTGCGCTTCGAGATTCAAACGCGCCGTGATGTCCTCGCCGTAACAATGCACCACGCCGTTGTCCGGCAGCGGATGAAACGACCATGCAATCGTGTGACTGCCAATTTTTTTGAGTCGTCCGGTTTGCCCGCGATTGGCAGCCAAACATTCGCCAACAATTTTAGAAAATTCTTCCGGCAAAATTTCTCGCGGATGTTCCTGACCGAGCGCGCCGGCGAGTTTTTCGGCGGCGTCATTGAAATAATTTACTTCACCGCTGGCGGAAATCTCCAATGCGGCATTGGGGTTTTCCTTAACGAACGCCGCCAGTCTTTCAGTTTCCGTCTCGGCCTTGATGCGTTCGGCGGCCATGCCGACAACGTTGGCGACGGCGAGCATGAATTGAATATCGTCCGGCGAAAATTCCCGTTTGTGTGTCGTGTGCACCGCGAGCACGCCGAACGGTTTGTGACGCGTGGGAATCGCCACCGCCGCGCCGCTGACCACACCGAGTTCCGTGAGCAACGCTGATTTCGGAAAATTCGTTTCCGTGTTCCAGTCGTTCACCACCGATACTTCGCCGGTCTCGGCCGTCCACGCCATCTGCGACGGCTGGTGATTTAGCAACGTGGTCTCACTCGTGATTTTTGGCGTCAATCCGTAAACCGCGAGCGGATATAATTCTCCATTGGGCAAACGCTGAAACAACAGTGCGTATTCCACCGCAAACATTTCCGCAACGCGATAGACCGCCTGTTCATAAATCACCGTGAGGTCGCGATTCGTCAACGCGCATTGTCCGACCGCCGCCACGGAGGTTTGTTGCATCGCGCGATTGAGAAATTTTCGTTCCGCTTCGTCGCGTTCCTTTTGCCGTTGCTGCAACGCCGCCGCCATGTCATCAAATTTTAACGCGAGCTGGCCGATTTCGCCCTCGGCTTTTTTCAAACCCGATCGCGCTTCCAAATCACCGTCCGCCAGCCGCTGCACCGCGCGAATCAACGCCCGCACCTGCCGCAAAATAAAATGTTCCCCGCCATACCACGCCGCGATCAGCGCCAGCACGCCGACGCCGAAGCTCGCCCATGGCAGATCCGATGCGTAGGGCCGCAGCCACTCCGGTGCGTAAGCCCAGAACCATTTCTGGTTGATGATAAACGTCAATACCAGCGCGGGTGAAATCCAAAGCAGGACACTCAACACCAGTTGCACGCGCACGCTGGAAAACCGTTTGATGAGTTTGGCGATCATTCTGATTGGTGCAAATATAAGCGGAAATTCCGGCTAATAAAATTATTATTCATCCGTCACCGCCGCCGCCCGTCCGCGCGGCAACCGTCCGAGATGAAAAATCAAATAACCCTGCAGCCACTCGCGCAACTCGTCACCCTGCGCGCGGCTCAATTGTAGTCGCGTATTGTTTTTCCAATCCGCTTTCAAAAGCGTTGCGACAATTTTTTTTGCGCCCGGCGTCAGCCGCGTTTCCTCCAAGTCCGGCGCAAGTCCGAGTTCGTGCAGTAATTTTATTTCCAGCGCAAAAATATTTTGCGGCGACGGCTTTTGCACGCACAACGATTTCAGGAAGCCGCGCACCAGTTCAAAAATTTCCGGCAGCGGCGTTTCGGTTTCCGTCGCTTGTTCCAGAAAGTTCGCCGCGTAAGCCGCTTGCTGTAATTTCACAATATCCTCGCGAATGGCGCCGTGCGTCTCATGCAACTTCACCTCGCGAAGATTGTGCAAATCAGAACTGCGGCTGCGGCTGAACGAAAATTCCGCCGTGTAAAATATATCCAACTTGCCCGCGAACGGCGATTTCGCTCGGCGCGCGCCCTTGGCTACCGTCGCGATGCGCCCCAGTTCCGGCGTGAGCCAATGGATGATTAGACTCGTTTCCGTCAGCAGACGTGTGCGTAAAATCAGGCCGCTGGTCGTTTCAATTTTCACTGATGCGCGGCAGGTTTTCCGGCGCGATGGAGCCGAGACTGACGATGTATTTGACACCATCAGCCACACTCATATCGAGCTTGGTCACTTTTTCTTCCGGCACGAGCACCAGAAAACCGGAAGTCGGATTCGGCGTTGTTGGGATGAAAACTGCCACGATAGTTTCCTTCGTTTTCTGTTGCACCTCCGCGTGCTGTTCGCTCGTGAGGAAGCCCACCGAATACATTCCTTCGCGCGGAAATTCCACCAGCACGACTGTCTTGAAAGAATTTTTATTACCCGAAAACGCCTCGTTGAGTTGCTTGATTGCGCCGTAAATTTTGTTCAGAAACGGCACGTTCATCATCGCCACGTCGAGCCATTCGATGATGCGTTTGCCGATGTAATAACGCGCCAACACGCCGACACTGGAAATCAAAACGACCGCCAGCACCAGCGCCAGCAGACTCCAATACCAGAACATCGAACCCGACTGGCCGTTTTCATAAATATCTTTCTTTTCGAGGTGGCAATACTTTAGGAAAAACAGCAGCGTGTCGGTGAAACTGGAAATGGTTCCGAACAGCCATTTGACCGCCGCCAGCGTCAGCAACGCGGGCAGCGACACAGCCAGTCCGGTCAGGAAGCTGCGCCGCCAGCGTGCAAAAAATGTTTTTCTCACGCGCGCAGTTTAGCTGCGCCGGAAAGTTGCGCGAGTGAAAATCGTTTTTCCAACAAGCGCACCAGACGGTTCTCCTCGCGCTTCATTTTGCGCCGCAACGCCGGTTTCAAATCATCGTAGCCGAGTAAATGCAAAACGCCGTGAACGACATAACGAACTAACTCGGATTGCCAGCTCGACTTGAATTCCTTCGCTTGCGCCATCGCCACGTCCACGCAAATGAACAATTCCCCGTGCAGCTTTGTGCGTGTGCTCTCGTGGTCAAATGTGATGACGTCTGTGGCGCCTTCGTGTTGGAGAAATTGCCAGTTCACTTGCGCCATTTCTTTGTCACTGACGAGTGCGATACCAAAATCCGCCTCAGCAATTTTTAATTCTGCCAACAACTCACCCGCGATTTGCTTGAGCAAGCGTGTGTTAACTTTCTTTGTCCGCTGACGATTGGCAATGGTGATGTTCATTTCTCGAAATGGCAGGAAACGATGGGAAGAGGCGCTAACATTGTTCAAACCTCGTCACCTTGTCGCTGGCAAAACTGTTCATTCCGTTTTCGCCTTGCCGCGATGATTTTCGTAGGCCGCGATGATGCGCTGCACCAGTGGATGCCGCACCACGTCTCGCTTGGAAAATTCCACAATCGCGATGCCTTCCGTGCCGTTCAGCGCGCGATGCGCTTCCGCCAAGCCGGAGTGTTTATGCGACGGCAAATCCACCTGCGATTCGTCGCCCGTGATGACCGCCTTCGAGCCGTGGCCGAGCCGCGTGAGAAACATCAACATCTGTTCCGTCGTGGAATTTTGTGCCTCATCCAAAATAATAAACGCGCCGTTCAGCGTGCGTCCGCGCATATACGCCAGCGGCGCGATTTCGATGACGCCGCGCTCGGTCAACTTCACGATTTCCTCGGCGGGCATCATGTCTTGCAGCGAATCATGCAGCGGTCGCAGATACGGCGTGATTTTTTCCAGCAAATCACCCGGCAAAAAACCCAGCGCTTCACCCGCCTCAACCGCTGGCCGCGTCAGAATGATTCGCGACACCGTGCCTTCGCGAAGCGCCGACAACGCCATCGCCACCGCTAGATACGTTTTGCCCGTGCCCGCCGGTCCGATACCAAACGTGATGTCGTGCTTGCGGATCGCCTCCAGATATTTTTTTTGACCAACCGTCTTCGCCGTCACGCCCGGCTTGCGTTCATGCGTCGTTATTCGGTCGCTCACCATATCTTTCAATATCGTTGCGCCTTCATGCTTCACGACTTGCAACGCGTGCGTGAACTCGCGGTTCTTCACCGGCGAACCAGCTTTCAACAAATTTTCCAGCGACGAAAAAAAGTGTTTCGCGCGCGCAATGTTCTCGGCAGTGCCGTCCAACTTGATCCAACCTTCGCGTGCCGTCGCTTTGACGCCCAGCTCCGTTTCCAGCAACGTCAAATTGCGCGGCTCGTGGTTGAACAATTGTTGCGCAAACCGCGCGTTCTCGTAATGAAGAGTTTCGGTGGCCACGGTAAAATTATTTGGCAAGTTCCGCTCGCAATTTGGCAGCGATGGCTAGCAGCGCATCGGGCACGACGCTGGTGTTGGCGAGGACGGGCATGAAATTCGTGTCGCCATTCCAGCGCGGGACGATGTGGATATGCAGATGCTCGGCGATGCCCGCGCCGGCGACCTTGCCGATATTGATGCCCACGTTGAAGCCATTTGGTTTCATCACTTCCGTCAGCGCATTGCTGCAACGCCGAACGAGCTTCCACAGGTCAGTAATCTCCTCATCCGTCAGCCCGTTCAAATCAGGAACTTCTTTGTAAGGCACGACCATCAAGTGACCGCCGTTGTAGGGATAACGGTTTAGCAAAGCGAAACACGTCCGCTCGCGCACCACGACGAGATTGTCCACGTCGTCCGACGATTGCGCGATGCGGGCGAACAGACCTTCCTTGAGTTCCGGCTTTGGCGACAAAATATATTCAATGCGCCACGGCGCGTGGAGTGAGTCCATGCGTGGAGGTTAAACAGCGTGTGGCTGAAAGTCAAAACCGGTGGGGCGAGCGTCCTCGCGAGCCGCGAGAAATTGTTGGTAGGGCAAAGCTGCTGCTTTGCCTGATTGCGGCGGCACGGCAGCGCCCGCCCTACCTGAACAAACTTAAAATCGCCTCCGCCGCACGGCTCGCCGCGCCGGGTTCACCAAGCGAAGAAATGATTTTGGCGAGCTGCGCTTTGATTTGCGCGCGGTGCGTGGCGTTCTCCAACAACTCCAGCGCCGCGCGCGAAAGATTTTCCGGCGTCGCCTCGTTCTGGATGAACTCCGGATACACCGGCTCACCCGCGAGCAGGTTTGGCATCGTCAACGACTTCACCGTCACGATGCGTTTGGCGATTTGATACGTCAGCCACGACGTTTTGTAGAGCGTCACCGTCGGCACGCCGAAGAACGCGCATTCCATCGTCACCGTGCCCGTCGAGGCCAGCGCGACGTCGCTTTCCGCCAGCGCCCACGGCAGTTCGCCGATTTGAATTTCTAGATTCGCGCCTAACGCTTTTGCGAGCGACACCAGCGCCGGATTCGGCAAAACCATTTTCGTTTTCGCCGTCGGCAATTTTTCCTGAATTGTTTTCAGTGCCGCGAGCATGGTTGGCAGATGCCGTTGCAATTCACTCTTCCGACTGCCGGGCAGCAGAAGGATTTGCGATTTGCGATTTACGATTGACGCGCCTGCTGCCAATCCGCTCGTAAATCGTAAATCGTCATTCGTAAATCTCCCAATCATCGGGTGGCCGACAAATTCCACGCGGAATTGCGGCACACGTTTGGCATACCAAGCCTTCTCAAACGGAAAGATGCTCAGCAGCAGATCATAATCGCGCGCGAGCTTGTCTGCGCGGCCCGGACGCGACGCCCAGACCTGCGGCGAGACGAACTGGACGATTTTCGGATCCCACTTGGAAAACGGATTTTCGCGGACGTATTTCTTGATGGCCGCGCCGAGGCGCAAATTGAACCCGCCAAAATCAATGCCGATGACCACGTCCGGTTTGCGCTCGATGGCGAGCGCGAGCAACTGGTTGAACAGCCGCCGGAATTTTAAAATATTTTTCAGCACGTCCGAGATGCCGATGACCGAATGTTGCGTCAGGTCGAAGGCCAGCTCCACGCCGGCGGCGGACATCTTCGCGCCGCCCGCGCCGAAGAATTGCGCGTCCGGCAACTGACCGCGCAAGGCGGACACCAATTCCGCCGCGAGCAGATCACCACTCGCCTCACCGGCGATGAGCATGAAGGTTTTCGGCTTCACGGGTTTATTTTAACGCAGAGACGCGAAGACGCGGAGAAATTTACGAAATGCTTTGCCTTCGTTTCAGCCACGGAGTGGCATGCGATAGTAGCCCACAGCGATAGCTGTGGGAAAGCGTCCAACAAAAATCCAAGCCCCGGCAGGGGCGAAAGAAATTTCATTCCCACAAAAACCTTTCGTCGTATTCAATTTCATGCCGTTTGAGGAACGTTACAAATTCCTCTCGAAACGAAATCTTGCGATGATGTTCTTCCTGATTGGCGATATATTTTTCAACTTCAACTAAACTTGAATGGCTCACGCTGAATGCTCCGTAGCCAATTTGCCAGGCGAACATTTGCTGGTTTGGAAAATTCTTATGAATCCAACCCGACGAATCCGCCTTCAACTCGCGCATCAAATTGGACAGCGAATGTTTGGCCGCGAGCGATGCGAGAATGTGGACGTGATCCGTCGGGCCGTTGATGATAAGTGCCTTGCCGTCGTGTGTGCGAATGATGCTGCCAAGATATGGAAACAAACGCGATTTCAAATCCGCGTCGAGCAATGGTCGCCGGTTTTTGGTGCTGAAAATAATGTGCGTCAGCAGGTGCGTGAAAGTATGCGCCATAAATTAAAAGCTGCGGAGCAGGTTTTGTTTCAGCCACGGAGTGGCGCGAGATAGTAGCCCACGGTGACAACCGTGGGAACGAGTTGTAAAACGGTTTAAGCCCCGGATGGGGCGAAAGAAACGGGTTGTCGAACGGTGGTTTTCGGTCGCCCCCGCCGGGGCTTTGGAGATTTGTGGGTGATTAAACCCATAGCTGGCGCTATGGGCTACTATCGTGCGCTGCTCCGCAGCTAAAGCACCGGCGATGAGCATGAAGGTTTTTGGTTTCACGGTTTAAGTTTTGCCACAGAGGCACAGAGACACAGAGAAATTCATGGAATCAATTTATCAAGTGGATGACATTTGCCGCCACGATGAATCATGGCGTGGCAATTTGCACAAACGACAGCCAAATCATCAAGTTTTGTCTCGCTGGGTTTTGTTCGGTCGGCGAGCGGTTTGAGGTGATGAACTTGGGCGTAATCCCGGCCAAGCTCGCCATAAACAGTTTCAAAATCAAAACTGCATTTGGGCACTTCACATTTCAATTTACCGTTTCCAATCTTTCTAGCTTCGGCAACTTTGGCATCTCGAAGTGACTGCTCACGTTTGCGGTGTCTGACGAGCGTCAATTTTTCTGCACCTTCCATCGCCGACAATTCCGCGTCGGTTGTTACAACGGCTAACGAAGTTTTGCCAACGTGCGCTGCCCATTTCTCTTCCAGTTCAGTCGCAACTTCATCAGGAATTTGAATGCCCGATGATTGTGGTGTCCAATTGAAATCGGCCAATCTTCCTTTTATGAGTTCCTCCATTCCAAGCGGAGCATCAACTGGCGGGTTGAGCAATCGTTCCCATTCTCCATCCACGCCAAGACATTTTTCACCAGCCGCAGCTTTGTCGGCGTCCCAATGTAATCGTAAATGCGGAGCAGTTGTTACCCAGCCAGAACCAATAATTCCTTTTGGCTCTTCCGAAACTCGCATCAAAAAAATCCTGTCTCCGGGCTGGATTTTTTTCGTGTTGCCGCAACTCCAACTTGCAATAACTCCTTTGCCCGCCAATGTCTCGGCGCTCGTTTCAGCAAGATTATCCCAATGCCATCTTTTCGGATTCCATGTCAGCAAATAGGTTTTCATCTCTGCGTCTCTGTGCCTCTGTGGCTAACTTTTTTGATTCTGAATCTGCCGCGTGATTTCAAAGGCCAAGTCCAGCGCGCGTTTACCGGCTTCGCCGCTGACCATCGGGGTTTGCTGCGCGCGGACGCATTCGACGAAATGTTGCAGCTCCAACTTGAGAGGCTCGTCTTTGTTGATGGGCACCGGCTCGCGCACGATTTTCCGCCCGGCAAATTCGCTGACGATGGCGGAGTCTTTGCCGATGCCGAGCTTGGCGGCGAGAATCTTTTTGATGAACGGCGTTTCTTCCTCGCCATCGCGCGCGACGCGATAGAGAAATCCTTCCTGCACGCGGTAATCGAGCGAGATGTAGCAGGGATTCGTCGGGCCGCTGAACACGCGGATTTTTCTCATGCGCTCGGGGCTGATGCGGCTGGCGGTGAGATTCGCCACGCAGCCATTGGCGAAACGCAGGCGCGCGTTGGCGATGTCCTCGCTCTTGCTCAACACGGGAATGCCCACGCCTTCGACGCTGACGACGGGCGACTTCACAAAGGCGAGCACGATGTCGAGATCGTGAATCATCAAATCGAGCACGACGCCGATGTCCATCGAGCGGGCAGGGTAGGGCGAGAGGCGGTGGCATTCGATGAACTTGGGTTCAGTCGCCGCGCTCTGGAGAAATTTGAAAACGGGATTGAACCGCTCGACGTGGCCGACTTGCAGGACGAGATTTTTTTTCTGCGCGAGTTCGCAAAGTTCGGCGGCCTGCGCGGATTCGCTGGTCATCGGTTTCTCGACGAGAACGTGTTTGCCCAATTCCAACAATTGTTTGGCGATATCAAAATGCGTCGTGGTGGGCGTGGCGATGTTCAGCGCATCGCTCGCGGCGGCAGCTTCGGCGACGGAATTGAAAACGTGCAGCTTATGTTTCTCCGCGATTTTGCGGGCGGTTTCCGCGTGCGCGTCGTAAATGCCGGTGAGTTCGACCTCGCCAGCGGCGTGGAGTTCGGAGTAGATGCGGGCGTGATGTTGACCGAGCGAGCCGGTGCCGAGAACGGCGACTTTGACTTTTGCCATGCGCGGAGTTTGCCAGTGAAATGGGAAAACGGAAAATGAAAATTCCTCACGCAAAGACGCGAAGGCGCAAAGTTAAAACCAGAAAACCGCTTTCGTTTCAAAAATTTCTTCACGGCTTGGCGCCTTTGCGTGAGATTTCGTTTTGAACTTTGGGTGTTTGACTCATAAACTTTGCGCGTGCCAATTTTGGATTACATCATCGTCGCGGTGGCGGCGTATCTGCTCGGTTCAATTCCCACGGGGTTTCTCGTCGCGAAGGTGAAGGGAATAGATATCCGCAGCGTGGGCAGCGGGAACATCGGTGCGACGAACGCGATGCGCGTGCTGGGCAAACCGGCTGGCATCTTCGTGCTGCTGATGGATGCGGCGAAAGGTTTTGGGGCGGTGTGGATGGCGGCTTTGCTTTTGAAACAAATGAATGCGAACGCGGATGTGGAAACGGCGCGCATTATCGCGGGTATCTTTGCCGTGCTGGGGCATAACTACACCTGCTGGTTAAAGTTCAAAGGCGGCAAAGGCATCGCGACGACGGCGGGCGTTTATCTGGCGCTCGCGCCATGGGCGGTGTTGGTTGGCTTGGTCGTTTTCATTTTGGCCGTGCTGTTGACGAAATATGTTTCCGTCGGTTCCATTGCTGCGGCGATTGCGTTGCCGACAACGGTTTGGATCATGACGCCGCAAAATATATTTCTCGGCATCGTCTCGACGGCGCTGGGCGCGCTGGCGATTTACAAACACAAATCCAACATTCAACGGCTGCTGGCCGGAACAGAAAATCGGCTCGGCAAAAAATCGGAGGGCGCGAAATGAGAATCACCGTGCTCGGCGCGGGCGCGTGGGGAACGGCGCTCGCCAAAATTCTTCAAGAAAATGGCAACGCCGTGACGTTGTGGGACAAGAACGCCGCGTCGCTGGCGGAAATCCAAAGTGGGCGGAATGAAAAGTATCTGCCCGGCGTCGCGCTGCCGTCCGATTGGAAAACGCAAACGGATTTCAAGTCGGCCATCGGCGGCGCGGAGTGCGTGGTGCTGGCAATTCCCTCGCAGGCATTCCGCGAAGTGACGGCACGACTGAAAGGTCATCCGGGAATTTTCGTGAGCGTCACGAAGGGAATTGAATTTGAAACCGGCGACACGATGAGTCGCATTCTGCGCGAACAAGCGTCGGCGGATCGTGTCGTGGCGTTGTCGGGGCCGAGTTTTGCGCGTGAAGTCGCGCTGGGAATTCCGACCACGATTGTCTGCGCGTGTGAAAGCGATGGCACGGCGAAAACCGTGCAGGGATTATTTCATCGCCCCGAATTTCGCATCTATCGCAGCACGGACATTCTTGGCGTAGAATACGGCGGCGCATTAAAAAATGTCATCGCCATCGGCGCGGGCGTGGGCGACGGACTTGGCTACGGCGACAATACGAAAGCTGGTTTGGTTTCCCGCGCGCTCTCGGAAATGAAGCGTCTCGGCGTCGCGTGCGGCGCGAAACCGGAAACGTTTAACGGCTTGAGCGGTCTCGGCGATTTGATGCTGACGTGTTTCTCGAAGCAAAGCCGCAATCGCGATTTGGGCGAGCGGCTTGGTCGCGGCGAAAGCATTGAAGCCATTGTCGCGTCGCATCCGAAATTGGCTGAAGGTTATCCAACGGCAAAATCAGCGCACAAATTGGCGAAAGAAAAAGGCGTCGCGACGCCCATCATTGATGAAGTTCACGCGATGCTTTACGAGGGGAAAAATCCGAAGCTGGCGGTGCGCGATTTGATTTCACGCGCGTTCAAGGCAGAAGACTAAATTAGTTCTGCGGCGTTTTCCATTCGCTCATCGCAAACCGTTCGCCGCAGTCGAGACATTGCGTGAGATTGAATTGCGTTGCGCAATGCGGACAGATTCCCTGCGTCAGAAAAGTATCAAACGCCTGACTGCATTTGCCGCAGCGCCAGAGTTCGCCGAGCGGTGGCGCGGTTTTGCAAGACGGACACGCGAAGCCAGCGCGGCGGGGAATCTTGGCCAGCTTCGCCAGCGCCTGCGCCTGTTTCAATCCGCCCCAGCAATTCATCGCGATGAAAACCGCGATGATTATTTTCCATGTCGAGCCAGTGTAAATTGCGAGTAAAATCAAAGCCGCGACGCCGACAAAACCGATGATGCTTGCGGCCATCAGGCTGTTCGCGCGGCCAAAGGGATACCACAAAAGCGAGCGCAAGATTTGTCCGCCATCAAGCGGATAGACGGGCATCAGGTTGAAGATGAGCAGAACCAAATTGATTAAAGCGACATTCTCAATCAGCAGATACGCGTCAGGATAACCGGTGTCCCAGCCAAGATTTTTCCCCATAATTGCGAGGCCAAATAGTATTGGAGCGAGCACGACATTGACGAGCGGACCAGCGACGATGCTCCAAAGTTGTGCGCCCGGACGTTGCGGCGGCGCGACATAAGCGACACCGCCAAGCGGCCAGAGAATGATGAGATTCGCGGTGCCGCCGACCGAACGGCACGCGAGGGCGTGGCCGAATTCATGCGTCAGCACGAGAAGAAATAGCGCGAGAATTTCCAACGCGCTCCAGCCGTAATTGGAATAGGCGTGCGGTCGGCTGGTGAAATACAGGAACGCGAGAAACCATCCCCAGTGGATGTAGACATCAATGCCGAGGAATCGGAACAGTTTGATGGAACCGTTGCGCGTGGGCATCAGAGCGCTCCTTCGATGAGTTTCAACAATTCCGCGTGCGACTCGACGGACTTGAATTGTGGGAATTCTGCCTTCACTTTTTCCGGCGCGTGGATGAGGAAGCCGGCGTTCGCTTCGCCAAGCATCGCGGTATCGTTGTAGGAATCACCAGCGGCGATGACTTGGTAATTCAGCGATTTTAGCGCGGCGACGGATTTTTGTTTTTGATTCGGCTGGCGCAATTCGTAGCCGGTGATGTGGTCGCTCGTCACGAGCAGGCGATGGCAAAACAACGTCGGCCAGTTCAATTGCTTCATCAGCGGCTGCGCGAATTGCTCAAACGTGTCGGACAAAATAATTACCTGCACGAGCGAACGCAGTTCGTCGAGAAATTCTTTGCCGCCGGGCAACGGTTTCAGCGTGCCGATGACTTCTTGAATCTGCGAAAGTTTAATGCCGTGTTGATCGAGAATACCGATGCGATAATTCATCAGCTTGTCGTAATCCGGTTCTTCGCGCGTGGTGCGGCGCAGTTCGGGGATTTTAGTTTTCTCGGCGACGGCAATCCAGATTTCCGGCGTCAAGACGCCTTCCATATCCAAAGTAACAATGGTTTGTTTCACGCGCGGGAGTTTTTCAAAACGCGGCGGGGCTGTCCAGCTTCACAAAAGAATTTTAGTGGTGCGTCGCGGCAGAAATGGCGGCTAGCGATTTTTTTGCTTCGGTGTAATCAGGCTTGAGGCGCAAGGCTTCGGTGTATTGCGCTTTGGCTTCATCCAGTTTGCCAGCGGCGGCGAGGGCTTTGCCATAATAGCAATGGATTACCGGATCCGTCGGGACGAGCTTGGCGGCCACACCAAGATGTTCGCTGGCTTCGGCGGCGCGGCCTTGTCGCAAAAGCGCGAGACCGAGATCCCATTGGCCATTGGGAAAAGTCGGCGCGATGCGGACGGATTCAAAAAAAAGCGTCAGCGCAGCTTCGTTCAAGCCTACGGTTTCCAATTCGCTGCCGAGATAAGCGTCGGCGGTGTAATTGTCCGTGGTGACTTCGACGGTATGCAGAAAAAGTTTCAAGCTGTTTTGCCAGTGCGATAATTGGAATGAAGTGACAACAAGACACGCGGCCAGCGCGGTGGCACTTGCGAGTAAGGCAAATTCTTTTCCGCGCGGCTGCGCGGCCAGCAGTTCGTTTACGCCCCAGACAATCACGATGAACAGACCGATGCTCGGCAGATACGAATAGCGGTCAGCCATCGCCTGCGGGCCGACTTGCACCAGGCCGATGGTTGGAACCAGTGTTCCCACAAAATAAAACCAGCCGAAGAACAAGAAGGGATTTTGGCGCGCCCGCAAAATTACAGTTGCCGACCAGACCAATAATAAAATCGCCGCTGCGAGCACGAACCACAGCGGCCAGTGATTTTGATACGGATAAATAATTGCGAGATCCGTCGGCCAAAAAGTTTTCGAGAGGTAACGCACATACGATACGAGCGCGTTGGCGAGGCGAACGGGCAAGGGCAGGGCGTCTGCCGACCACGTCGCGCCGCCCGCTTTTTGCGCGATGAAATTGATGCAGCTTTCCGCCAGCGTCAGCGCAAAAAATGGAATCTTCTCCACGACCAATTTTTTCAAGTCCGTCGTCCGCCCTCCGTCATCCGTCAGCCGTCGCAGCGGCCAGAAGTCCGCGAGCAACAATACAAACGGCAGTGTCACCACCATCGGTTTGGACATCAGGCCGCACGCAAATAAAAACAGTGTCAACAAATACGCGGTCGCGCCCGGCTTCTTCACATACCGCGTATAAGCCAGCAAAGTCAGTAGCCAGAAAAATGCGCTCAAGACATCTTTGCGTTCCGCCACCCACGCGACCGATTCGACGCGGAGCGGATGCCATGCGAACAAAGCCGCCACCAGCGCGCTGCGCCACAGCGCGCCGGTTGCGCGGTTCAACCACGCAAATAACAACAGCACATTTGCGATGTGAAAAAATACATTCGTCAGGTGATGACCGGCGGGATTTACGCCATACAACTGGCAGTCTAGCATGTGCGAGAGCCATGTCAGCGGGAACCAGTTACTCGCAATGATGTTGGTGAACGCCCATTTCACGCCCGCCCACGTCAAGCCCGCCTGCACCACTGGATTGGCTGTCACATATTGATTGTCGTCCAGCGAGATGAAGTCGTGATGCGCCACTGGCAGATACAAAACCAAGGTTCCCATCGCCAAAACGAAACCGATGGCGAGCAGACGAAAATTATTTTTCAAAATGTTCAAAGTCATTTGGACATTTTTTAAATTCAATTACGGATGCGCGGCCAAAGCTTCGGCCAAATGGACGCGCGCGGGAGTAAAGTCCGGGCGCAGTTTCAACGTCGCTTCAAAACAGTGCGCGGCGTCGGCCCAGCGTTTGTTTTTCAAAAAGAAAACGCCGAGGTTGAATTGCGCGTCGGGATTGTTGGGGTCGTAGTGCGCGGCGGCGGCGAGATGCTCGAACGCCTCGTCCTTGTAACCGAAGCCGATCAAGGCCAGGCCGAGATTGTATTGACTGTTGGCGAAGCGCGGCTCGATTTTTACGGCGTCGCGGTAAAGCACGAGCGCGCGGGCGTTGTCGCCATTTTTTTCAAACGTTTTGCCGAGTGCATTTTCGGCGACGTAATTATTCTGCGTCACTGCCAGCGTGTGCAAAAATAAATTTACACTGCTGCGCCAATACGAGATTTGCAGCGACGTCGCCAGCACGCAGCCAATCAAAGCGCAGCCGCCGATAAGCGCGAGCAGCGTTTTTCCATTCGGACGTGTCGCGATAAGTTCTGCCGCGCCCCAGACGAGCACGACGAGCAGGCCGATGCTCGGAATGTAATCATAGCGGTCGGCCATGGCTTGCGCGCCGACTTGCACGAAGCCGATGACCGGCACGAGCGTGCCGAGAAACCAAAACCAGCCGGACGCCAGCCACGGTTCGCGCCGGAGCAACATGAGCGCGAGCGTGGAAAACATAATCAACATCAACACCGAGCAGGCGATGGCGGCGACCGGCCAGTGATAAACGTAGGGATAAACGAGCGCGAGATCGGTCGGCCAAATGGTTTTGGCGAGGTAACGCGCGTAAGCGACAGGAACATTGCCGAGGCGGCTCGACCATTCGACGGGGCTGACTGCGCCCGCGCTGCGCTGCGCCAGAAACGTCACCGCACACAACGCGAACATTAGCAGGAAGAAGGGAATCTTTTCGACAAGCAGCCGGTTGAAAGTTGAAAGTTGAAAGTTGCAGGTTGGCGTGACCGAACTTGCAACTTTCAACCCGCAACCTTTAACCCGTCCGAGCGGCCACACGTCCACCAACAATAGCGTGAATGGCAGCGTCACCGCCATCGGCTTAGACAACATCGCCAGCGCGGAGGAAACTAGTGCGAGAATGTAAAATAGTGATGAGTTATGAGTGATGAGCGGGGCGGCTGGCTTGTCACTCATAACTCGTAACTCATCACTACCCTTCGCATAGCTGGCGTAAGCCAGCAGCGTCAGCAGCCAGAAAAAAGTGCTCAACACATCTTTGCGTTCCGCGACCCACGCGACCGATTCCACATGAAATGGATGCCACGCAAAGATCGCGGCGACGAACGCGCTGCGCCATTCCAAGCCGGTGGCGGAACGCAAAAACGCAAATAACAACAAGGTGTTTGCGATGTGGAAGAGAACATTGACGAGGTGATGCCCACCGGCGTTCAGGCCGAAAAGCTGGCAGTCCAATTCATGCGAGAGCCAGCTCACCGGATGCCAGTTGCCGACATGAATACCGTTGAACGCCCAGACAAAGCCGTGCCACGTCAGCCCGGCTTGCGTGACGGGATTTTCCGAAATGTATTCCGGATCATCAAATTCAATGAAGGGGAAATGGGTGACCGGCCAGTAAAGTGCCAGTGTGCCGAGCGCGAGGGTGAGACACGCGAAGATGAAAAACTTTTTGTCCGGGCGCGCGGCGGTCATAGATCAGAGCCAGACGGATTCGCTTTGCCGCTGATGGAAGCGCAACGTCTCCGCGTAGCCGACGCTGCGCGCGAGTGCCACCGCCTCGGTGAAATTCATGCCGACTTCTTCCGGCGCGTGCGCGTCCGAGCCGAATGTAATTGGCACATGATTTTCAAACGCGAGTTGGAGCAGAGGACGGCTCGGATAAATTTCTTTGCAATCTTTCCGCAGACCGGCGGTATTCAATTCAATGGCGCAACCCGACTTCGCCACGGCCTTGAGAAATTTTTCGTAGAGCGGCGTGCAATCTTGCGTGGGTCGGATACCAAACTTCTTGGGCAAATCCGCGTGGCCGATAATTTCAAACAATTTTGATTCCGCCGCCATTGTCAGCCGGTCAAAATAAAGTTGCCACACTTCAAACGCGTCGCGCTTTTTCCATTCGGACAACTTCGCGGGATTATCAATGTCCCACGAGTCGGAAACGTAATGCACGCTGCCGATGAAATAATCCCACGGATGCCGTGCGGCGAGCGAGCGAATCCAATCCTCGTGGCCGGGCAGATAATCCACTTCCAGCGCGAGGCGGATGGTGAGTTGCGGAAATTCTTTTTGCGCGAGTTGCACCTTCGCGACGTAGTTATCGAGTTGTCGGTCGGCCATCCGCCAGTTGTCAAAGTCGTCGCGCGGCATGGGCGAATGATCGGAGAAGCCAATTTCCGTCAGGCCGAGTTCGACGGCGCGGCGCGCATATTCCACCGGCTCGCCAATGGCGTGACGGCAGAGCGGGGTGTGCATGTGATAGTCGGCGGGCGCCTGCATCGGCGGAGTTTCAAGTTTTAGGCCGGCAGTTTCAAGCGGGAATGTGAGGAAGAACAAAGCTATTAGCATCGGGAATTTTTCACTGGCGTTTGTTCTTACACAGGAGCACATTGCAACTCAACCACGGGTGGCTATGGACGATAAGGCAAAACATGCCGGTGTTCAAAGTTGGGGCGATGGAAGTCGCTTGGTGGTGGCAGCGTTGATTCCATTGGTCGCGTTAGCGGTGCAATGGATTTTCTGGGCGGACATTCAGCCGTATGTCTGGTTTCTCTTTTTTCCGGCAGTCTTCTTCAGTTCGTGGGTCGGCGGGTTGCGGGGCGGGTTGCTGGCCACGGCGCAATCTACTTTATTGGTCTGGTATTGCTTTATTCCCCCGCGCTTTACCTTTGCCTTGGAACGACCGATGGTGCTGGTTTCCGTCGTGGTCTTTGTGGGGATGGGAATTCTTTTCAGCGTGTTCCATGAGCGGTTGCGGAAGGCGAAACAATTGACTCTGGCCGAGGAGTCGTTGCGGGCGAGTGAACAGCGTTTGCGATTCGTGACGGAAAATGCGCACGTCGGTTTGGTAGTGGTTAATCGCGAGCATTGTTACAGCTACGCCAACGCGGCGTATTGCCAAGTGCTTGGTTTGAAGACGACCGACATCATCGGGCTGCGGGTGGCGGAAGTATTGGGTGAGTTGTATGAACAGCAGGTCAAACCGCGTTTGGACCGCGCTTTTGGCGGCGAACGGGTGACCTTTGAATTGCTCAAGCCGTTGAACGGGGTGAACCGCTTTTACGCCGTCACCTACGAACCGCACAATGTGGTGGGCGGTCAATCGGAGACGGTGGTCGTGGTCATCTTTGACATCACCGAGCGTAAGCAGGTGGAAGCCAGTGTTGCCGAAGCCGCGCGCCTGGCGCAATCCACGATTGATGCTTTGACGGCGCACATCTGTCTGTTGGATGAAACCGGAAAGATTTTGGCGACCAATGAAGCGTGGCGGCGGTTTGCGCGAGAAAATCGGCCCGCCAATCTGCTGGCGGCTACGCGCGACGATAATTATTTGCAGGTCTGCGATGCGGTGGTTGGCCCCGAAGCCGCCGCGGCCGCCGCCTTTGCGGTCGGCATCCGCGCGTTGATGGCCGGCACGGCGGCGGAGTTCGCAATGGAATATCCGTGTCATTCGCCCACGGAACAGCGCTGGTTTATCGGTCGCGTAACGCGTTTTGCGGGCAGTGGTCCTTTGCGCGTGGTGGTGGCGCATGAAAACATCACCGTGCGCAAGCGGACGGAAGCCGCCGCGCTACGATTGGCGGCGATTGTGGGATTTTCCGACGACGCCATCATTGGCAAAAATCTGGCCGGCGTCGTCACGAGCTGGAACTCGGGAGCAGAAAAAGTTTTTGGTTTTACGGCGGACGAAATGGTGGGTGGTTCGATCGCGCGGCTCATCCCGCCGGACCGGCAGGGTGAAGAGGAAATGATTTTGTCGCGCATGAAGCGCGGCGAAAGCGTGCAGCATTTCGAGACGGTGCGGCTGAAAAAGAACGGCGGGTTGATTGATGTTTCTGTCACGGTGTCACCCATCAAGGATAACGCTGGCGCAATCATCGGCGCGTCCAAGGTGGCGCGCGACATCACGGCGCGCAAACAGACGGAGGCAGCGCTGCGTAAGAGTGAGGCGCAATTAAACTTTGCGCTGCAAACGAGCGGGATTGGAGCGTGGGATTTGAATCTGACGGATCACACCGCCAACCGCACGTTGATTCATGAACAGATATTTGGGTATGAGAAATTGCAGAGCCAGTGGAGTTACGAAAAGTTCCTGGAACATGTCTTGCCGGAAGATCGGGCGGAAGTTGACCGTCGTTTTCAAGTGGCGCAGAAAACTCAGTCTGACTGGAAATTCGAGTGCCGCATCCGTCGCGCCGATGGTGAAGTGCGCTGGATTTTTGCCGCCAGCGGTCATCATAAAGATGCGCAGGGCAAATCCGTGCGGCTATCCGGTATCGTGCAGGACATCACCGAACGTCATAACGCCGAGGCAAAGTTGCGGGAAAGCGAAGAAAAATTTTCCCGCTTGTTTGATTCCAACCCGGCGGCCACCTCGGTGACCACCATTAAAGATGGCCGTTACCTCAATGTGAACGTGGCTTGGTTGAAGAAGTTTCAATGGACGCGGGATGAGGTGATTGGGCATACCGTTCACGAGTTGGGCATCTGGCCGGATCTGGCCAAGCGGGAAGCTTTGTTTGCCAAACTGAAGGAACAGGGTTGGGTGCAAAATTATGAGATCCAACTGCGCACCAAGTCGGGTCAGCTGAAACAATTTATTTGGTCGGGTGTGCGCCTGACTTTGAACGGAGAAGAATGTCTGTTGGGAACGGCGATGGACATCACCAAGCAAAAGGCGGCCATGGCGGCCTTGCAGGAATCACAGTTGCTATATTATTCGCTGGTGACGCAGTTGCCCATCGGGATTTTCCAGAAAGACGAGGCAGGGCGCTACGTTTATGTGAATCCGGCCTTTTGCAAAATCAAGGGCATTGACTCGGAGAATTTTGTCGGGCGAACGCCGAAGGAGGTGGATGCGGACGAATCAGCTCTACCGGAAGCCGATGGGACAGCCAGCAAATATGCGGCGGATGGCGAAGATCATCACCGGCAAATTATGCAGGCTGGCAAGGCCTTTGAGGTGGATGAAGAATACACGCTCGTGGATGGACGAAAGCAGTTTGTGCATGTCATGAAATTGCCGGTGCTTGGTGCCGGTGGCAAAGTTGTCGGCTCGCAAGGAATCATGTTGGACATCACCGAACGCATGCTGGCGGACGATCAATTGCGGCAGAGCGAAGAACGTTACAAAGGTTTGTTTGAACGTTCGCTGGATTGCGTGTTTCTCTCGGACTTCGAAGGAAGATTTTTGGACGCGAATCCGGCGGCACTGAATCTACTGGGTTACGAACCCAAGGACATTGCCTCACTGACATTTGCTTCACTTATAACACCGGATCAGTTTCCACTGGCTCTGCAGGCGACGGAGGAAATTCGCACCACCGGTTTTCAGAAAACTCCCACCGAGTTTCGGCTACGCCGAAAGGACGGACGGCAGGTATTGGTCGAGACCCAGTCTTCGCTGATTTATCGTGATGGTAAACCGTTCGCCATTCAGGGCATCGCCCGCAACATCACCGCGCGGCGGCAGGCCGAGGAATCTTTGGCGCGGCTGGCAACGGCAGTGGAGCAATCCGCCGAGACCATTGTCATCACTGATACGAAGGGGATTATTTTGTATGCTAATCCAGCCTTTGAAAAAACTTCCGGCTACACGCGGGCGGAGGCGTTGGGCCGGAGCACGCGGCTGCTGAAAAGCGGCAAACAGGACGATGAATTTTACCGCCGCATGTGGAGCGTGCTGGAGGTAGGTGAAATTTGGAGCGGACATTTCATCAACCGGCACAAGTCGGGAACTTATTACGAGGAGGAGGCCACCATTTCGCCGGTGCGGGACACGGCGGGCAAGATGGTTAATTACGTTGCGGTCAAACGCGACCTGACGCGCGAGATGCAACTCGAAGCGCAATTCCGTCAGTCGCAAAAAATGGAAGCCATCGGACAGTTGGCTGGTGGTGTGGCCCACGATTTCAATAACATTCTCGCGGTCATTCAACTGCAAGCCGGCTTGCTTAAGACGGAGCCAAACCTTACCGAAAAACATTTGGAATATGCCGCCGATATTGAAAAGGCTGCCCAGCGCGCCGCCGATCTCACGCGCCAACTGCTCCTCTTCAGTCGCAAACAAGCGATGCTGCTGCGGGATATTGACCTGAATGAAACCATTACCAGCATCGCCAAAATGTTGCAGCGGGTGCTGCGCGAAAACATCCAAATGCATTTCAAGCTGGCTTCCCAGTCATTGATGATTCATGCCGACGCCAGCATGATGGATCAGGTGCTAATGAACCTGACGGTGAACGCGCGCGACGCGATGCCGGATGGTGGTGAACTCCACATCGAAACTTCCTTCCGGGAATTTGATGAGGCGACGGCCGCGTTGACGCCGCCCGCCCGAGCCGGTGGCTTTGCCTGCGTCACCGTGACCGACGCCGGTTGCGGCATCGCGCCGGAAAATATGCCGCGAATTTTCGAGCCGTTTTTTACCACCAAAGAGATTGGCAAAGGCACTGGCCTTGGGTTGGCGACGGTGTTTGGCATCGTTCAGCAGCATCAAGGTTGGATTGAAGTCAGCAGTGAACCGGGCAAGGGAACGACGTTCCGGATTTATTTGCCGCTCCTGAAAAGTCCAACCCACAAACCCGCCGAATGGTCATCCCTCACGCCAACTTACGGCGGCAACGAAGCAACTATTTTGCTGGTGGAAGATGATTCACTCCTGCGCGCGTCAACGCGCATTACATTGCAACGACTCGGCTATCGCGTATTGGAGGCGGCGGACGGCGCGGCAGCGGTAGCCATCTGGAAATCAAAACGCAATGAAATCTGGCTGCTATTAACCGATCTGGTAATGCCGGGCGGTCTGAACGGGAAAACCTTGGCGGAACAGCTCCGGCGGGACGAACCAAAATTAAAAGTTATCTACGTCAGCGGTTACAGTGCGGATATTGCCAGTAAAGATTTTCAACTGGAGGAAGGCGTCAACTTTCTCGCCAAGCCGTTCGAAATTGGCAAGCTCGCCCAGATTGTTGGAAAATGTTTGGATCAAGTTTAGTGCAGTTCTGTGGCTAAAAGAATTCTTCTGAATAATTTTACAGTTCTGAAACCTCGGTCGTGATTCATCCGTCTCTTAAATCAATATGCTCAAGCCGCTTTCATCCGACCGATGGAATTTTTCCACGGCGGCGCATTTGCTGAACCGCGCCGGCTTCGGCGGTTCGCCAGCGGATATTCAAGCACTGTGCGACCTCGGCCCGGACAAGGCGGTGTCGCATTTGCTGGACTACGAATACATCCACGACCCCACGACGGATCCTGATTGGGCGAAACCGAATCCCGAAGAAGTTCAACGGTTCCGCGATGGCATCCGCAATGCCACGACGCCGGAGGAAAAGAAAAAATTGCAGCAGGAGCAGCAGCAACTCATCCAGCGCCGGATGCAGGAACTGCGCGGCTGGTGGCTGCAGCGCATGGCGCGCGGGCCGCGACCGTTTCAGGAAAAAATGGTTTTATTCTGGCACGGCCACTTCGCCACGAGCGTCGAGAAGGTTCGCAATCCATATTATATGTGGCGGCAGAACGAATTATTCCGTCGCCTCGCCACCGGCAACTGGCAGCAATTGCTTACGGATGCCGGTCAAGACCCGGCGATGCTCGTCTGGCTGGATCAGGCGCAAAGCCGCAAGGATCATCCAAATGAAAATTTCGCGCGCGAGGTCATGGAACTGTTTGCGCTGGGCGAAGGTCACTACACGGAACATGACATCGCCGAGGCCGCGCGTGCGCTGACCGGCTGGTCGCTGGAGCCGCAGGAACAAAAATATATTTACCGGCCGCGCATCCATGACGACAGCGACAAAACAATTTTCGGTCAGACGGGAAATTTCGACGGCGAACAATTTATCGCGATGATTGTCGCGCAGCCGCAGTCGGCCAAATTTATTACGGCGAAAACTTGGAATTATTTTTCAGGCTCGGTTCCGTCGCCGGAATTGAGCAACGCGCTGGCGGTGAACTTTCGCGCGAATGGAAATATTTTTAAGCCGTTCCTGCGCGCGATGTTTCGCAGTGAGGAATTTTATGCGCCGGACATCGTTCGCAATCAGGTGAAAAGTCCGGTGCAATGGCTCATCAACAGCGTGCGCGTCCTCGAATGTGATTTGCCGCCGACGCTCGTGAGCTGGGGAATGTTGCGGCAGCTCGGCCAGGACATTTTTGCGCCGCCGAACGTCAAAGGCTGGGATGGCGGCGTCACTTGGATTACCACCAATTCTTTGCTCACGCGCTACAACGACGCGCAGGCGTTGGTGGAAGGACAGTTGCCGCCGCTGACGGCGGGCGATTTTGCGCGCAAGGCCGGCGGCGGCGGTGGCGATAAAGCGATGAAGGCAATGCAGCGAATGCGACTAGGCGGCGTGAATGTAGAAAAAATTCTTACGCCCGAAGAGCGCGCGGACAAGGCCTCGATTGTCGCCGCGCTGGAACATCGTTTGTTTCAAACCTCGCTCAAGAGTGATCAGGAACAGACGCTGCGCGAATTTCTCGATTCCAAAACCAAAATGTCCAACGCGGACATCGTCACGACCGTGCGCCTGATGATGTCCACGCCGGATTATCAAGTGACGTAAAAAATCGTGATGAGTGATGAGTTATGAGTGATAAGCTTTCAAATCCGGGCGATGCGAGTCGGGATAAACCCACGCAAGGTTATCGCGATTTGCTTGTCTGGCAAAAGAGTATGGCTTTGGTAAAGGACATTTACAAAATCACGGCGGGTTTTCCATCGGAAGAAAAGTTTGGCCTGACGTCACAAATGCGACGGGCGGCGGTTTCGGTTCCGTCCAACATTGCCGAAGGGCAGGCGCGCAATACCACCGGCGAGTTTGTGCAATTCAACTCTTACGCGGAAGGCTCGCTGGCCGAACTGGACACGCAACTGACGCTCGCGGTTGAACTGGATTTTTTACCAGCGGAAAAAGCTGACTTGGGCTTGGATTCAATCGCCGAATTACGACGGATGCTGAATGGCCTTCGCCGGTCAATCACTGGTCAAAGTCCCCCAGCTCGTAACTTATAACTTGTCACTCATAACTAACTTTATGAAAAACGAAATCACCTTGCAGACGCGGCGCGAATTTCTCCGCCGCACCGTTCTCGGCAGTTCGCTCGCGTGGACGATGCCGATGTTTCTTTCTAACACGTTCACCGCGTTGCAAGCCGAAGCCGCCGACTCCGCGATTCAAACGCCCACCGGCAAGGACGCGACGATTCTAGTCGTGTTACAAATGGCTGGCGGTAATGACGGACTCAATACCGTCGTGCCTTACGCCAATGATTTTTATCACAAGGCGCGTCCGAAAATTGGCTTGAAGGCAGATGACGTTTTGAAAATCAATGGCGACATCGGGCTGCACGGTTCGATGAAAGGTTTCAAATCGCTTTACGATGCCGGTCAACTTTCCGTGATTCAAGGCGTCGGTTATCCGAACCCGAATCGCTCGCATTTTCGCTCCACCGAAATCTGGCAGACCGCGAGCGACTCCAATCGCGTGGAGAAATACGGCTGGGTTGGCCGCTACTTCGACTCCGCCTGCGCGGGCGCCGACCCGACCGTGGGCGTGGTGATTGGCAACCAGTTGCCGCAATCGTTTTTTGCCGCGAAGCCGAAAGGAATTGTTTTTAACAATCCGCAAAACTATCGCTTTATGGCGAACGGCGCGGCCACCGAGGAATCATATAAAAAATTAAATGAACTCGAAATGTCCAGTCCGCTGCCGGACGGTGGACCGAGCATGTCGGCTGACGACAACGCCAATTCCGGCGGCAGCATCGCCATGCTGCCGGCGGGAATGCCGATGACCGGCGGACGCGCCATTGATTTTATTTCCCGCACCGCACTCGACGCGCAGCACAGTTCCGACGAAGTTCGCGCCATCGCTGCGAAGGTGCAGAACACCGCCGTTTATCCCGGCTCGCAACTTGGCGGCTCGCTCAAGATGGTCGCCAAACTCATCGGCGGCGGTTTGCCCACGCGGATTTATTACGTCTCGCAAGGCGGCTACGACACGCACACGAATCAGGTTAATTCCCAGCAGCGCTTGCTCGGCGACCTCGGCGATTCTGTGAAGGCGTTCACCGACGACATGAAAGCGCAGGGCAACATGGGTCGCGTGCTCGTGATGACCTTCAGCGAATTTGGCCGGCGCGTTTCCGAAAATGCGAATGGGGGAACCGATCACGGAGCCGCCGCGCCCATGTTCATCATCGGCAACAAGGTGAAGGCCGGATTGCTCGGCCATTATCCGAGTCTCGCGCCGGCGGATTTATTTCAAGGCGACGTGAAATACAATGTGGACTTCCGCAGCGTCTATGCGGGCGTGCTGGAAAACTGGCTCAAGACCAAGAGCGCGCCCATCCTCGGCAAACAATTCGCGCCGCTGCCGGTGGTGTGAGGCGGGGAAGTTTCTTTTACTACTAACTCATTTGTCGCACTAAAAATGTGAAACTAAACGGCATAATCATCACTGACCTTTCTGCCAAAACCAGCGAACGAGCATAAAAGCCGAAAACCAAATCGCGACGCAAATAATCGCTAACCACCAATCGGAACGAATCAAGAAACTAGCTACAATCAACATCCTGACACCAAACGAAATCCAATAAAGCTCCCATGTCTTTTTAGACTTTAGATCATAACCATCGCTGCTAAAACGGGATGCCTGATGCCACTCAACAAGGATGCCAAGTAATCCAAGACCAACACCGGATAAAACCGCAGAGACAGTCTGCCAAAACGTCAATGGCTCACATAACCTCTTTTGAAAAGCTTCTGTTATCTGTCTTGATTCCTCGGCAAATTTTTTCTCTGTCTGCTCTTGTGCAGCTACCTGTGCGGGCGCGGTGATATCACCATAGAAAGCGTAACCACAATCACAGGTGACTGCTTGATTCAGACACTTTGTATTACACTGTGGACAGGATTTCATTTTGATGCGGCATGGTTCACTGTCATATAAAATTATCGAGTAATAACTTCTCCCACTCCAGCGGTAGCGGTAGTTGTGCGCCATGATAGCGATGCACATTTATTTCCAAAGGCTCACAGTCGCCGGGATAAAGAACAAACCTCCCACCAACATTAATGTGGAAAAGCCACCGAGGGCTGCGGCGAACGCCATCCTCACTGACTCCATGCGTCAGGTTTTTTGGCACTAGCAAATCTTTCAGCACCGTGAACGGAATGACCCAAAAATCTCCATCAGTGTCAGAATCTCCAATCGGAATAATCTTCAACAACGCCTCTCCGGTCTTTCTCACCAACTTTGTCGTGCGCTTGGGATAGAGCTGATAATAATGCTGCCCGTGAGTCTCCACTGCATAGTGTGAACAATCCAAAATCTCTTTGGCTTTAGAAGCTATATTCATTGGCAACGCGAATGACGCCTAACGTAGAAAGCTGAACCATGCCTTCCTCGTGACATCGGAATAGTTAGCTTCAACGGCAATTAGGTTATTCATAACGGCTGCTTTATTTCTTCGCCAGCAATTTCTTCGTGGCGGCTTGCAGGTCGTCCAGTTCCGGTTGCAATTCCGCCTTCGTCTTTTTATCCATGCGGTCAATGAACAGCAGGCCGTTCAAATGATCCGTCTCGTGCTGCACCGCGCGCGCCAGCAAGCCGCCGCAACGGAAGGCAATCGGCTTGCCCTTCGCGTCCAGCGCTTTCACATCCACGGTTTCGGGGCGCGCAATCTCCGCGTAAATTTCCGGAAAGCTCAAGCAACCTTCGCTGCCTTTCACTGCGTCGCCCGCCGCCGTGACTTCGGGGTTGATGAGGACGAGCGGCATGATGCTCGCCACGTCCGCCGGTTTGCCCGCCAGCTCCAGCGTGGACGGTCGGTCGGTCACTTCGCGCACATCAATCACCGTGAGCAATTTCGCCACGCCCACTTGCTGCGCCGCGAGCCCGACGCCGTGATTCACCGCCATCGTCTCGAACATATCGGCGATGAGCTTTTTGATTTCCGGCGTGATGGCTTCAATCTTCGCGCCTTTTTGCCGCAGCACCGGCGAACCGTATTTTACAATGTCTAAAATCATGTGATGAAAATAAATTAACCGCAAAGAACGCAAGGGTCGCAAAGAAAAAAACTCTGTGTTCTTTGCGCTCTTTGCGGTTCAATCAATCGGCATTGATGCCGAGGGTTTCGAGAATGCTTTGCAACTGGTCGTCGCTGAAAAAGGAAATCTCCACCGCGCCTTTGCCGCGCGCGTATTTTAAATGCACCTTCGTGCCGAACTTCTCGCGCAACTTTTCTTCCAGCCGCCCAATATTGGAATCAATCGGCACGATGGCTTTAATTTTGCCATCCGAACTCCGTGGCCCGCGCACTTGCAACTTGGCGACCAAGCCTTCTGTCTGGCGCACGTTCAATCCGTCTTTGACGATGCGCTCGGCAGCGGCTTGCTGGATTTTTTCATCCGCCAAACCGAGAATCACTTTCGCGTGACCCACAGAAATTCTGCCCGTGCGTAAAAAACTTTGCACCGGCGCGGGCAGTTTCAGCAAGCGCGTCGCATTGGCGACGGCGGCGCGGCTCTTGCCGACTTTCACCGCGATTTCTTCCTGCGTGAGTTTGAATTGTTCCGCGAGCTGCGCGTAACCGAGCGCTTCTTCGAGCGCATTCAGATTTTCGCGCTGCAAATTTTCGATGAGCGCGAGTTCCAAAACCGTGCGGTCGTCGGCCACGCGCACGATGACGGGAACTTCCGGCAAATTCAAAAGCTGCGACGCGCGCCAGCGACGTTCACCCGCGATGAGTTCAAAAAAACCATTGTTCTCGCGCACGATGAGCGGCTGCACGATGCCTTGTTCGCGGATGGAATCAGCGAGTTCGCGCAAAGCTTCGTCGGAAAATTCCTTGCGCGGTTGCAGCGCGGACGGACGCACTTGATTCAACGGCACGCGCAGCACGCGCTCGCGATTGTCCGGCGGCGCGACGGCGGAAATGGCCGGAGCGACTGGCGTTTGCGTAGCCGGCGGATTGCCGCCCAGCAGCGCGCCCAGCCCGCGTCCCAATGCAGGTTTTGACATCCGCGCAGGTTGTCGCAGGACGATGAAATTGTCAACGCGCCGCGTTTTTTGGTGACGGCTTCCTTCGCCCCTCGAAGGGGAGAAGGATTGAGGATGAGGGGTGCTTGGAAAACTTAAGGCGATATTTTTAGGCGCGGATTTCACCCCTCACCCTGACCCTCTCCCCTCCGAGGGGCGAGGGAAATACAATGTCGCCGCGTTTTTTTATCGAAGCGCAACCGTTCCTTCATTAAGCTGCGCGCATCATGTATTCGCCCGCCGCTACTCGTTATGATTCGCCGCAATTTTATCGCCGTTGCGGTCGCTCCGGCCTCAAGCTGCCGCTGATTTCGCTCGGCCTCTGGCATAATTTCGGCGCAAAAGATTCTTACGAAAACGCCCGCGCCATTGTGCACCGCGCAGTTGATCTGGGAGTCACCTGTTTTGATCTGGCGAACAATTATGGTCCGCCCGAAGGTTCGGCGGAAGAAACGTTTGGCCGCATCCTGCGCGAAGACTTGGGCAAGTGGCGCGATGAAATTATTATCACGACCAAGGCCGGTTATTATATGTGGCCGGGACCGTATGGCGAATGGGGTTCGCGCAAAAATCTTTTGTCGTCGCTCGACCAATCGCTCAAACGTATGGGCGTCGAGTATGTGGATATATTTTATTCGCATCGGCCCGATCCCGACACGCCGCTGGAAGAAACGATGGGCGCGCTCGCCCACGCCGTCCGCAGCGGCAAGGCGCTTTACGTCGGCCTCTCGAATTACAAGCCGGAAGAAACCGCGCGCGCGGCGAAAATGTTGCGCGAACTGGGAACGCCGTGCCTCATCCACCAACCGCGCTATTCCATGCTGGATCGCTGGATTGAACCGCAGTTGCTCGCGACGCTGGAACAGGAAGGAATTGGCGCAACGGTTTTTTCGCCGTTGGCAAAAGGCGTTTTGACCGACCGTTATTTCAAGGGCATTCCCGCCGATTCACGCGCGGGTCACGACCAAAGATTTCTTCGCCCGGACGACATCACCGACGCCGTGGTGGCGAAGGCGAAAAAGCTGAACGACCTCGCGCAATCGCGTGGACAGACGCTCGCGCAAATGGCGCTGGCGTGGGTGTTGCGGCACAAAGTCGTGACAAGCGCGCTCATCGGCGCGAGCCGCGTGAGTCAGGTGGACGATTGTGTGGGCGCGACAAAGAATCTGAATTTCACCGCTGACGAATTGGCACAGATTGAAAAAGTGCTGGCGTAGTCCGCGTCAATTTAGTTTCCGCAACAACGCTTCTGCCTGCGTGCGGACTTTGGTTTCCACGTTTGGAAGCAATAGCGCGTTCAGCGCGCGGCGCGCCGTCTCCTTCTCGCCGTTTTGCAACTGCGCGTTGGCGAGCGCGAGTTGATAATAAAAATTCTCCGGCTCCAACTGGACGGCGCGTTGCAAATGCAGTTCCGCCATCGCCGCATTGCCGCGCGCGAGTTCCACGATGCCAAATAGTTCGTGCGCTGGACCAAAATCGGGCATGAGCGCGAAGGACTGCAACAAGTCGTTGTGAATTTCAAGGGCGGTCGTCTTCGGCAAACGGCCTTGCGCGTCCGGCGCTTCGGCGGCGACATGAAATTCCCCCCACGCATAAAAGTAATACGCGAGAAAGTTCACCGAGCCGCGCTGGATGGCGGTGTGAAACTGGCGGACGGCTTCGTCAGTTTGTCCGCGACGAACGGCGAGCAAGCCCAAGCCTTCGCAGGGCAGGGGACTTGCGGGCGCAAGTTGTTGCGCGGTGACAAAAAGTTTTTCCGCCTCGTCCAGCCGTCCCACGCGCAGCAGTTCGTCGCCGAGCCGGAAATAAACTTCCACGGGCGTGAGCGCGCACGTCGTCAGACTTTTGGGCGCGTTGACATTGTCTGGCAGAACAAATGAGATGCCGGTGAAAGTTTTATTTTCCAAATAGCGGCGCAATTCTTTTTCCAACGCGGGCAGGAGAACTTGCAGCGCATTCGTGAACGCCTGCAATGGCAATTGTCCTTGTTGCAGCAGCGGCGTGAATTGTCGGAAGCGCGCTTTCAAAATCGGATTGTCGCCCGCCGTAAGAAATTGCGCGAGCAGCCACGACTCCGCGTAAAATAATCCCTGCCGGTCGCGCTCGTTGTAATCTGGCGAGTCATTGTTGACCGCGAACAATTCCGCGAGCGGCAGCAACGGCTTCGATTCGAGCAGTTGCAAATGATGTTCGATAGGCAGCGCGATGTAAGCCGTGTTGCCGCTGGTCGTGAAGGTGGAATAAATTTCCGCCATGCCTTCTTTCAGCCAGAGCGGCCAGATGCGGTCGTTGCGGCGCAGGAGCAGATGCGTGTATTCGTGGAAGATGACGTTGAACTGCGCGTTGTCCGCGCGCGCGCCGGGCAGCGACAGGACGATTAGATTTTCATCCGTGCCGTGATTGAAAAAGCCCGCGAGATTTTCCGGCTGACCGTGATACAGCGGCAAGAACGGCTTCATGCTTTCGTGATCGGGAAAAACGAGGACGGAAATCGGCGGCGACGCGACGGCTTGCGCGCCCGCGAGCGATGAATACGCTTCGCAAAATTGCTCGAACTGCGCGGCGACTTTGAAAACCGATTGCGGTTCGCCGCAACTGAACACATTGAAATGCGCCGTGCGCGCCGCGAACCAAGGGCGCTGCACGAGCGGCACATCCTTCGTCGGCGCGGCGGCGACGGGGAAAATTCCCAGCAGCGCGGCGAGCAGGCAAAGTCGTTTCATGAACGCGAAAACTTTAAGCCACCGCCGCCGCGTGGCAATACAGTTTTGATTTACTCGGTCTGACCGGTTATGGTTTTACCATTCGCTCATGAAATTATTGGCTGCATTTTATTTTACCGCGCTCAGCCTCTTCGCGCAGACGAATAACCTCGCGACCACCAACGCGCTAGTGGTTCCCGCCGAAACCAATCAGACGCCGGCGGTCATTCAACGCGCCGAACAAATTCGCGACGAATGCCTCGCGAACCGTCGCCTCATCTGCGGCAAAATTATCAAGGTGCTGCCCGGTGGCATCGTGTTGGATAGCGGCTACACCGATCTTTTGCGTCCGGCGTTGAGCACGACGTGGTTGATCCCCGGCACGGCCACCGCCAGTCGCCCCGCCAACGCGGTGGAGCAACACGAACCGGGCGCGGTCGCCGTCGGTCAGGTTTTTCTAACGGATTATCCAAAGTCGCGCGGCGCGGCGGCCAAACCGAAACTCTATGATTACGTTGTCCTGCTGGGCTATCCCGCCGGACAATACACTTATACTTCCGTCGGCACGGTGCAACGAACTGTCCGCCATTTCTCCGCCAGCCTGTTGAGCGCGGTAAAAATAAATTTTGAAACGGCGGAATCCGCACCGCCGCCACCAGTGAAATGACGCTGCCCCGTTTCTCAATTTTGCGGGCGACGCGGGTCACGCTGATTATTTTCTTTGCACTACAATTTTTTTCCTTCATCGCCACTGCCAGCGCCTATTTAAAAATGCCGGAACGCGCGGACGGTCCGATTCCAAAATTACTTTCCCAAACCGGCGCGTTTCAAGCTGTCCGCTCATTCGCGCCGGACGCGGCGTTGATTCCTTACGCTCTCAATGTTCCGTTCTGGTCGGACGGCGCGGAAAAAGTCCGATGGGTTTCCGTTCCTGCCCATCAAAAAATAAAATTCGCGGCAACGGGTGAATGGGTTTTTCCGTGCGGCACGGTTTTTGTAAAAACATTTTTCATCGCCACCAATGAATTGCAGCCGCAAGCATTGCGCCGTCTCGAAACGCGTTTGCTCGTTTGCGACGCGAGCGGCGGCGTTTATGGCGTTACCTACAAATGGCGCGTAGACAATAGTGACGCAGACTTGCTTGAGACAAATTTTACGGAAACGATTCCTATTCAGACTGCGAACGGTGTGCGGCCGCAAGCGTGGTATTATCCGAGTCGCGCTGATTGTCTCACCTGCCACACGGCGAATGCCGGTTATGTTCTCGGCGTGAAGACGCGGCAGTTGAATGGCGATTTCACTTATCCCTCCGGCGTTACGGAAAATCAATTGCGCGCGTGGAATCAACTGGGTTTGTTCGATAAAAAAATTTCCGAGGTGGATTTGAGCCATTTTCCCGCACTCGCGAAAACGACTGACGCCACCCGCAGTTTGGAGGATCGCGCGCGCTCGTATCTCGATGCGAATTGTGCCAACTGCCATCGTCCGCACGGAACCGTCGCCTACTTTGATGCGCGCTACGACACGCCGCTCGCGCAACAAAACTTGACCGGCGGACGCGTGCTGATTGATGAACGCATTGACGGCGCGCGCGTCATCGCGCCGAACGATTGCTGGCGTTCGATTTTATTCATGCGTGCGAATACGACCGAAGCGTTCAAGATGCCGCCGCTCGCGCGCAACACGATTGACGATGCGGGAATGAATCTGTTGCGGCAATGGATTGAAAGTCTGCCCGGCGCACCGGTTTTGCCACCGCCGGAAATTTCGCCGCGCGGCGGAAATTTCAGTCAGCCGGTCGAAGTGATTTTGAAAAGCGAGCCGGGCGCAAAGATTTATTACACGCTGGACGGAACTGTGCCGACTACTTCCGATTTGCTTTACGGAAAACCCATTCGCCTGACCGCGCCGACAATTGTTCGCGCGAAAGCATTTAAGCCGGGCTTCACTAAAAGCATTACGGCGAAAGAAATTTTCCTCTTCGGTCGGTAAATTCATCTTGCTACCGGCACCGCAACAATTCCCCACGGGCTGCCGGGCGATTTGACGCGGGCGATTTCTTTTTCCGTCGCGAGGTCAACGACGGAAACGTCGTCGGACGGACCGTTGGCGGTGAATAGATATTTTCCATCCGGCGAAAACGCGATGCCCCACGGACGTTTGCCCACAGGAATGGTATTCAGCACTTCGTAAGTCTGCGCGTCCACCACGATGACCGTGCCGCCGCGGCCGGTGCTGGCGTAAATCTTTTTGCCGTCGGGCGAAACTTTCACGGTCATTGGGCGCGAGCCTTTCGGGAGCGTGATGACTTTCAAAAGCGTCTGGCTGGCGGTATCAATCACGTTGAGTTCGCCGACAGATTCGGACGGAATGAACGCGCGCGAACCGTCCGGCAAAAACGCGACGCTGCGCGGACGCGGGTGCACGACGATGTGGCCGATGACTTTGTAGGTCTTCGCATCAATCGCAAAAACGTCGCCAGCAGTTTCGCAAGTGACGTAGAAAAACTTTTCGTCGGGACTGATGCCGACGCCTTCGGGTTCGCGACTGACGGGAACGAAGGTGACGACTTTGCCGGTGGCGGCTTCTAGCACGGTCGCCGCGCCGATGTCTTCATTGGCGATGTAAATCTTGGAACCGTCGGCGCTCAAACAAAATTGTTCAGGATCGGAGCCGGCGGGAATTTTGCGGAGAAATTTATTGGCAGTCGCATCCACGAGACCGATGCCGTCGGCGGATTTGTCGGTGGAAGTTTTGTCTCCGTCGTCATTTTGATTCTTCAACAAAATGGGATTGCCGTTGGCATCGAGCTTCGGCGGCGGCTCAATCGGCGTGCCGCTTAACGCGACATAAACAGTTTTTCCATCGGGATTGGCATGAATGCCGCGCGGACGTTTGCCGACGGGAATGGTGGCGGTGACTTTGAAATCGCTGTTGATGACGGTGAGGTCGCCAGATTTTTCGTTGGAGACGAAGATTTGATAATCGGCGGCATAGGTTTGCAGCGCGGCAACACAAAAAGCAGCAGTCAGCCAAGTGGAACGAAAGCGGGATTTCATGGCGTAACTCATGACACAGATTTGAAAATTTGTCAGCAGGTTTTCCTGAATTGCCGGCAACTATATTCAATTGTCGGCGGCAAATAACTGGCGTAAATTCTTTGGGTAAGTCGCATTACTATTGATGAACCCCTTTTGCCGACCTGACCGGGCGCAACTTCCCGAATGAAGATTAAATCCAGTTTGTTCCTGGCGCTCGTTTGCGCGTGGGTGACCGGCTTTAATTTGGGGGCGGCCAATGTGACTTGGAATGGCACGACCGATGCGAATTGGGCGACGCCGGGAAACTGGAGCGCGACGCCGGTGCCGGGCCTCACCGATACTGATTGGGCCCCTCTGAACTAGGCCATTGAGGATGGGATGGTTTTCGGGTAACGAAAAGAAAACCATCATGAAGAAGACACATCATACGACGGAGCAAATCATCCGGATCCTGCGGGAGGCGG
>CAILDU010000022.1 GCA_903833055.1 uncultured Verrucomicrobia subdivision 3 bacterium
AATTCCACGCGGAAATTGCGGACGCCGAGCGCGAGGAGCCGTTCCACAAATTCCGCGCCGGTCTGCGCCTGCGAATTGAAGACGGTGTTGCGGCAGCCGGCGTCGGCCTTGAGCGGATGCTCCGCGCCCACGCGGTCGCGCAGGCGCACGTCATGCGTGTCGCACGGGCGGCCGCAGTCGTGATAATCTTTTCCCTTCGACAAAAACGCGCAGAACACGCAGTGCTCCATGTGAAACATCGGCATGTGCTGATGGATCGTGACCTCAAACCATTCCGGCGGCGCGGCGGTCAACAACGCGTCGAGCTGCACCACATTCAAATCGTAGCTGGCGGTGACGCGTTCGAGGCCAAAATGATTTTTGAAATAGTCCGCCGTGATGCGGTTCGCGACGTTGAGCGAAAAATCGCCGACGCGCCGCGTGTCCGCGAAAAATTTCAAGTGGTCATAATTGCGGACGAGATAACCGTCGGCGTTGCAGGAGCGGACTTGGTTCAAAATCCATTCTTCGCCCATCTTGGTGATGCGCGGCGGGGCGACGAAAATGCCGGGCGCGGATGGAGAATTGAGAATGGAAGATGGAACGGAGCAGCCGCGTGCGGTGTGAAACGTGGTCACGGCCTCGCGATATTTTTTCGGGTCTTCAAACTCACAATAGAGCGTGTTCACGCCGCATTTCAGCGCGGCTTCGAGTTGCGCTAGATTACGAACGAGGACAATCAATTGCGGATCAATCGTCGTTTCCGATTTTTCAATTCTGACTTCTGACTTCTGACTTCTGACTTCATTCATCGTCCACCGCTTCGGCTGCGCGCGGAGAATTTCCAGTTCGGCCACAACCTCGCGGCGCATTCGATTTAATTCGCTCACGGGAATTAGCACATCGCCGGACAGAAAGTTTTTCAATTCACCAAGTTTGAACGGTGTGCCACCAAGACGACCGAATTGTTCGCGCAATTTTTCTTCGGTGAGCGGAAGCTTTGCCGCCTTCGCCAGCGGCATCGTGGATTCGGCTTTCGCCATGTCGCCCGATTCGTCGCGAATAATCAGCGTCAGCGGCTCGCCGACAACACCGTAAACTTCCATACTGATAGGCCGCTGAAATCTCGGCGCGTCGCCTGCGAAACTTTGGCGCAGGCGTTTGTCGAGTTCGGGATCGTTGGTTTTCCAAATTTTATCGCCGACGTGGACGCGGAGAAAATCCACGTCGCCGTAGCCGAAACGCAGTTCCGTTAATTTCTCGCCGGGGATTTTGAAACGCGGTTCTTGGATTTCGTAAATGCGTCCGCCTTCTTCTTTTTCATCCGGTTTGCCTCCGTCAAAAACAATTCCATCGCCAAGTTTGACCGGCGCAGCGAGATTCACGATGACGCCATCGCGCACAATTTTTTTAATTTCGCCAAGATAGACGCCGCGTTTTTTGCCGAAGCGCGCGTGGACGAGTTTTTGATTGTCGTTGCCGCTAAACCAGCCGGTGAACAGACCGCGCGAGAAAGACATTTCCAAATCATAGCGGTCGCTGGGCGGAACCGCCGCGGCTTGGCCTTCCGCGATTTTGTTCAAGGACGCGCGATAGACGCGCGTGATGCTGGCGACGTATTCGGGTGCTTTCAAACGGCCTTCGATTTTCAGCGATGCAACGCCGGCGCGGACAAGTTCGGGCAAAACTTCGAGGCCGGATAAATCCTGCGGACTCAACAAATACCGTTTGTCGCCGAGCGGAACTTGCGCGCCATCGGAAATTAAATCATACGGCATGCGGCACGCCTGCGCGCATTCACCGCGATTTGCCGAGCGACCGCCGAGTGATTCGCTCGTCAAACATTGGCCGGAATACGCGACGCACAACGCGCCGTGGACAAAAACTTCCAACGGCAGTGGCTGGTTGAAAGTTGAAGGTTGAAGGTTCGTCGCCGTTTGTGCCGCATTTATTTTTTCAATTTCTGCAATGGAACATTCGCGGGCGAGGACGGCGAGATTGCAGCCAAGATTGCGGGCGAATTCAATTCCCGCCGCGCTGGAAATGGTCATTTGCGTCGAGGCGTGAATTGGAAAATCTGGCGAAAGCTTTCGAATCAATTTACAGATGCCGACATCTTGCACAATGGCCGCGTCCACGCCGGCGGCGATGATGGCGCGCAGATAATTTTCTGCATCGGCAATTTCATTTTGAAAGACGAGCGTGTTGAAAGTGACGTAGCCTTTGACGCCGCGCCGGTGCAGAAATTCCATCAGCTTTGGCAAATCCACTTCGGTGAAATTATGCGCGCGCATCCGGGCGTTGAACTTATCAAGGCCAAAATAAATTGCGTCCGCACCGTTTTCGACGGCGGCCTTGGCGCAGTCCCAATCGCCAGCAGGCGCGAGCAGTTCCGGCAATTTGAAATTTTTAATTGCGGACTGCGGATTTGATTCAGAGGTGGCGACGCCGGTCATTTCAAATTCAATTTAACAGTGAAGCACAAAGGCACAAAGCATCTTCGCGCAATGACCGTTTTAAAAAACCATTTTCATCCGCTGGCATCTGTGTTTAGCTGTGGCTGAAAATGATTCATCCCACGGCCAGCATTCATCCGTCGGCAAAGCTCGGCGCGAACGTCCGCATCGGCGCTTTTGCCGTCATTGACGCGGACGTGGAACTCGGCGCGGAGTGCGTGGTCGGGCCGCACGTTTATCTGACGGGCGTGACGAAGATTGGCAGCGGAAATAAATTCCACGCGGGCTGTGTGATCGGCGACGCGCCGCAGGATTTGAAATACAAGGACGAGCCAACCCGCGTGGACATTGGCGATAATAATGTTTTCCGCGAACACGTCACGGTGCATCGCTCCAATAAAATGGCGGAGGCAACGGTGATTGGTTCGAATAATTTACTCATGGCGAGTTCGCACGTCGCGCACAATTGCGTGGTCGGCAATCATGTCATTCTTGCAAATGGTGCGCTGCTCGGTGGCCACGCGACGGTGCAAGATCGCGCTTTCATCTCCGGCAACGCGCTCGTGCATCAGTTCACACGCGTCGGCACGTTGGCTATAATGCAGGGCGGTTCAGCGGTCAGCAAAGATTTACCACCTTTTGCGATAGCGCGTGGAGACAACCGCATTTGCGGCTTGAACGTTATCGGAATGCGGCGCGCTGGGTTTTCAGCGGCAGAAAGGCTAGAATTGAAGAAACTTTATCATGCACTGTTTCGCAGTGGAAAATTATTTCGCGCTGCAATTGCGGAAGTAGAGAGAAATTTCACCAGTGCAGGCGCGAAAACGATGTTGGAATTTATCGCCGCCGCCAAACGCGGTGTGTGTGCCGACATCGGCGTAAATGGACACAGCTCTGACGAAGAATGATTTCGTTGCCAGATTACAAAGTGATGGGCGAGGACGGTCAGGAATACGGGCCGGTCTCCGACGACCAAATTCGCAAATGGATCGCGGATGCGCGGCTGGAACGAAAATCGCCTGTAAAACCGGCCGATTCGCGCGATTGGGTGTTCCTCGAATCGCTGCCGGAATTTGCCGACGTGTTTCAACCACCGACCATGCCGATGGCAAAACCGCAAAAGCAAAAATGGCTGCTGATATTACTCATCGCCGTTATCGCGGGAGTCTTATTTGTTGTGCTGAAAAAATTTAACCATCATTGAACCATGTATAAAATCATTGGCAACGACGGCAAAACCTACGGGCCGGTCACGGCGGCACAAATTCACGAATGGATTGTGCAAGGCCGCGTCGAAAACCGCACCGCCGCTCTGCGTGACGGCGCGGTAGAATGGACGTTTCTCGGTCTGCTACCAGAATTTGCATCCTCATTCTCCGGCCCGCCGCCGGTGATTATACCGCCAAAAATTGGTGCGTTGCCCACCCGCACTACTAATGGCTTTGCCACTGCCGGTTTTGTTTGTGGCATCATTTCTTGCGCGTGTTGCTGCGGTTGCCCATTCAACATTCTTGGCCTAATTTTTTCCATCATTGCGCTCGTTCAAATCAACGCTCAAAAACAAAAACAGGAGGGCTGGGGACTGGCCTTGGCCGGACTGATTTGCTCGGCAACCAGTCTACTGTTCAACTTTGGTTTCGGAATTTTTCATCTCGCAATGACGCCCGCCAACTTGAGCTGGCATCTCGGCGCCATTTAAGTGAAGTCTGCGCCACCAAAAATAAATTCCGGTAATGCGCGCTTCGCCGGAATCATTTTAACCTCAATTCTATTGGGCATTGCCGCTGTAATTTTTTCCTTCAACCCAGCAACATATTCGTTCTATCCGGTCTGCCAATTTCATCGGCTCACCGGCTTGAACTGTCCCGGCTGCGGCATGACCCGCGCACTTTACGCACTGCTACACGGAAAATTTTGCACCGCCCTACAAGACAATGCACTGTTTATCCTGATGCTAGGCGGGCTGCTAATTCGCAGCGCATGGTTTGGTTGTAATAAGTTTTTTGGTAGGGCAAACAAAGAATTTTTTCCGGTCAAATTTCTTTGGCCACTGCTCGCCTTCGCATTGGTGTTCACCGTGCTGCGGAATCTATCGACCTTCGCGTTTCTTTCTCCCTGACTAGTGGGGGAGTCATTGCTAACAATTTTATCAAGGCTCGGGTAAATTTCTCCAAATCACAACCATTACGAATTAGATTATCGTTGAATTCGTTGATGTTTTTTCTTGCCGAAAGCATTTCAAAATCATTCAATCAACAATGAATGCGTTTTTTGTTTGTTTAAAAAATTGAAAATCAAACGGAGAGATTTTTAATTAATTCCAACACTTTTGAATTCGTTATCATTAACTTTGTAATTATTAGACTAGAATAGCCTAAATCGATGTTCATTTATCCTAAGAAATACGATGTGATCGTGGTTGGCGCAGGTCACGCCGGCGTAGAAGCCGCATTAGCTGCCGCCCGAATGGGTTGTGAGACTTTGCTACTGACTATCAATGCCGACAGCATCGGCCAGATGTCTTGCAATCCGGCTATTGGTGGCTTGGCCAAAGGCCACCTCGCCCGCGAGATTGATGCACTCGGCGGCGAAATGGGTAAGGCAACAGATATGTGCGGGCTTCAGTTCAGAATGTTGAACGCGAAAAAAGGCCCGGCAGTTTGGGCGCCCCGCGCACAATGCGATAAAAAAGCTTATCAATTCCACTTGAAGTGGATTTGCGAATCCGAGCCGAACTTAGATGTAAAACAAGGGCAATCAGCAAAGATTATTCACAAGGATGGAGTTGCATCAGGCATAGAAACACTCCTAGGAGTTCAATACTTAGGTAAGACGGTTATTATCACAACCGGAACTTTTTTGCGCGGATTGATGCATATTGGCTCAAATCAACAATCCGGCGGACGCGCAGGAGACGCTGCCGCAATGAATCTTTCGGCCTCATTACAAGAATTAGGGCTTGAATTGGCCAGGCTTAAAACCGGAACACCACCACGACTTTTGCGGAAGTCTATCGATTTTTCAAAAACTGAAATACAATCTGGAGACGATCCCGTTCCTTATTTTACTTTTTGGAAAGACGATTTGTTCCACATGGAACATTTTGGGGCGAACCAAGGCAAATCGAATGTGCTGAATGAAAAATACCCGCCAAATTCGATTTTGAGTCGAATTAATGGCCAGTTGCCGTGCTATATCACTTTCACAACGGATAAGACAGCGGAAATTATTCGGAAGAATCTTCATAAATCTCCAATGTATTCAGGCGTTATTGAGGGCGTTGGGCCACGGTATTGCCCTTCAATTGAGGATAAAATTGTCAGATTTTCTGAAAAAGAACGCCATCAAATTTTTCTCGAGCCTGAAGGAATTGAAACCGATGAGATTTATGTCAATGGTTTTTCTACCAGTCTTCCCTACGAAGTGCAAATTGAAATGGTGCATTCCATAATTGGTTGCGAGCAGGCAGAAATCATGCGCCCAGCTTACGCAGTAGAGTATGATTTTGCATTTCCAACCCAGCTTCATTCATCTTTAGAAACAAAAATTTGTCGAAATTTATTCCTCGCCGGTCAGATTAACGGCACGTCCGGTTATGAAGAAGCTGGCGCACAAGGATTGATGGCGGGTATAAACGCTGCCCGGCGAGTGCAGAATCGCGATCCAATTGTTTTGAGGCGTGATCAGGCTTACATTGGGGTTTTGATTGACGATTTAGTTACTAAAGGAACTTCCGAACCATACCGGATGTTCACATCGCGAGCAGAGTATCGATTATTACTGCGCCAGGATAACGCTGACTTGCGATTGTCTCGCTTTGGCCATGAAATTGGTTTATTACCAACGCGAAATTTCTTAAAATTTGAGGCTAAAGAGATAGCGATTAACTACGAAATTAATCGCTTACACACAACTTATTCACAGAAAGATTCACTGGCAAAAATATTATGTCGAACGGAAATGGCCTATCAAAACTTACCGAATAAAAATCCCAATTTGGACGCAGAGGCGGCTCGGCAAGTTGAAATTTCCGTCAAGTATGCAGGTTATGTTGATCGTCAGGAAATTGAAGTTGCTCGCGCAAAAAAACTAGAAGACAAAATGATTCCTGAAGCGTTTGATTTTGGAACTGTTCCAAGCTTACGATTGGAAGCGCGGCAAAAATTGACTAAAATTCGTCCGCGCACCATTGGTCAGGCTGGCCGCATCTCGGGGGTTTCGCCAGCGGACATCAGTATCTTGCTAATCTGGCTTAAAAGAGGTGCTCAACTATCTGAAAAACAATCTGTTATTTTGGAAAAAAATTGTCCTTTGGAATAGAGCGGGGATTAGGCGGCATTTCATTAATTAAAATACACAAATATTTATTCTTGTTATTTTTACAAAAATATATTTTTACAGAAACGTGTTAATTTAAATGAATTTTATACTCTTGGAAGGTGTCCACTAACTCAACGAAGGTGACTTGCTGAACAATTGATTCAATAGCTTCGACATGATGCGATAAGCCACCATGCACAATTGATTTATTTACTGTGGCGGCGCACGCAGATTTTTGGCCCAACGCGCTTTTTGCGCGGCGGCAATTTTAGCGCGCGCAGAGGCACTCCTTGTGCGTTTTTTTTGTTGGCTTGGCCAAAATAGTGACAGATTTGACATCAGCACCCAGCAAGGTGACGAGTTTTTTTGCAACGAGAAAATCTGGCGGCGGCGCGACGTTGGGCGGCCGTTAGTGATGTAATAGCACTCATGCCGTTAGTAGGCCGTCTGCTGTCTTGGATGTTAAAGCGAAAATAACGGCGTTTCGCGCCTTGCACTTTGAAAAAGATCCACAAGCCAAATACGGCGCACCGCGCAAACTCGTCATCGGCGTTTGACTATCATTGTTTAATTCACTAACGTTCCTGTCCGTTAAATCAAAAAAATAGCCCCTGAATTTTTATGGCCGCCAAATCTGAAAAGTCTGTTGAAAAATCTGCCGTCGAGTCTAAAGCCGCCGCCGCGCGCGAACGCGAGCTTGAATCTGCAATTTCGTCCATCACCAAAGCTTACGGCGACGGCGCGATTATGCGCCTCGGCGATGCGCGCGCGCAGGTAAAAATTGATGTCATCCCGACTGGCGGACTGGCGATTGACCTCGCGCTCGGTGTGGGCGGTTTGCCGCGTGGTCGTGTGATTGAAATTTATGGGCCGGAATCTTCCGGCAAAACGACTTTGATGTTGCACGTCATTGCCAACGCGCAAAAGGCTGGTGGACTTGCGGCATTCATTGACGCTGAACATGCGCTCGACCCCGGCTACGCCAAAAAACTGGGGGTGAACCTCGATGATTTGCTCGTCTCACAACCGTCGTCCGGCGAAGAGGCGTTGACCATTTGTGAAACGCTTGCGCGCTCGAATGCGCTCGACGTCATCGTCGTGGATTCCGTTGCCGCACTTGTGCCAAAAGCTGAATTAGACGGCGACATGGGTATGGCCACAATGGGTATGCAGGCACGTTTGATGTCGCAAGCCTTGCGCAAACTTACGGCGATACTTGCGAAGTCCAAAACAACATGCATTTTTACCAATCAATTGCGCGAAAAAGTTGGCGTCATGTTTGGCAGCCCCGAAACCACGCCCGGCGGCAAGGCGCTTAAATTTTACGCGAGCGTCCGCATAGACATCCGCCGTCGTGACCAGTTGAAGGATGCCGCCGGCAATGTTTATGGCAATCATACGCGCGTGAAAATCGTGAAGAACAAGGTCGCGCCGCCGTTTGCGGAAGCCGAGTTCGACATTATTTACAATCACGGCATTGACAAGGAAGGCAGCATTCTCGATGTCGGTATCGACTGTGGTGCGATTGACAAGCGCGGTGCCTATCTCCAATTCGATGGAGCGATGATTGGCCAAGGGCGCGACGCGGCCAAAAAGTCGCTCGTGGAAAAACCCGAACTCGCCCAGAAAATCATCGCCGCCATCCACGTCAAACGCGCCGCACCGCCCGCAGCCGAAGCCAAATAATTTTTACATTCCGAATTTCATTTTTTACATGAGCACTGTTTCCGAACTCGACCTCAACTTGGACAATCTCTTCCAGCCCGCGTGGGCACAGGAGAAAACCGAGTCTAACAAATTCGCAAAATTCACCGGCAACGAAGGTGTAAAACCCGAACGTAGCTTCAGCGGCAAGCCCGGCGAACGCCGCGCGACGCGGCGCGATGGCGCGAGCGGTGGCGGTGGTGATCGTCGTGGCGGTCCAGGCGGAGCTTCGCGTGGCGGTTCCAAATTTGGCGATCGTCAGGGTGGCGGTTTTCGTGGCGGCGATCGTCGTGATGAACCACGCGAACGTCCCGCACCGCCCGCGCCGTTGCCGCAATTGTCCGTCGCTTTCATTCCCGAAGAGCGCGGCGTCGAACAGCTCGCTCGCCAGATTAAAGTTACTGGCCGCGCGTATCCACTGTTCCAAATCGCGCTGCTGATTTTGCAAAAAGCGGAACGCTATTCCGTCCAGCTCACGGCCAAGAAAAAAGCCGATGGCACGATGGAAAAATTGTTTTCCTGCGCGCTCGACGAATCTCCGTGGACAAACGAAGACGAAGCCGTCGCACACGTTCTCAAAAATCATTTTGCCACGTTTTATCAGGCCGAACGCACGGCGACGGAACCGCCCAAGGGCGTTTACACGTTTGTTGCACAATGCGGTTTGAGCGGCGAAATTCTTGGCCCGCCAAACCATCACGATTACCAAAACCAGTTGCGGAAATTGCACACGGAAAAATTTTCGCGGATGCCTTTTGATATGTTCAAGGCGCGCGTAAAAATCGTGAAGGATGAAGCGGTCGTGAAAAAATGGATCGAAGACCAGAGCTTCAAGACGCAATACAATTGTCTCAACGTGCCGGAACCGCTCACGCTCGCAACGCTCGAAGAAGTGGAAAAACATTTTCGCGCGACGCACAAGGATTCCATCATCAAGCCGGTCGAGACAATCATCGTCGCCGGTTTGCCGAGCCGCAGTTTGCGCGACAACGGACTTCAACGGTTGATTCGTCAGGAATGGGAACAGCAGAAATTTTTCCCGCTGCCCATCGCGACAAAATTGAGCCAACAGTTCGCGCATTACGGTTTGCAATTTTTCAAGGTCAACAAAACCGTCACGCACGTCAGCGTCGCGCGGCCGACGTTCCTCGACATCGAAAGCACGCCGGTTTCCGAGAACATCAAGCGCATCATTGAATACATCAATGGCAACGCGAAATGCACACGGAAAAAATTAATTGAAGCGCTCGCGCCGACGCCAAAAGTTGCGAAAGTTGTGGTCACAGAAATTCCCGTTACGCCAGTTGCCGAAGGTGAAGGTGCTTCCGCACCGGCATCAGCCGCTCCGGCAAAACCTGCCGCGCCCGAAGCGACGCCGGAACAGACGGCGGTCATTGTGGATTTGCATTGGCTGATTCATCAAGGAGCCGTTTTGGAATTCGCCGATGGTCGCATGGAAACGGCGAAAAAGCCTTTACCCAAACCAGTGAAGCAGGAAAAGAAAGTTGCCGCTGTAAAACCTGCTGCCGAAACCGAAGTCACTGCGTCCATTGAAACGGTGACGCCGGAAACGCTCGTGGCGGAACCGGTCACACAAATTGAATCGCCGGTTGAAAACACTGCCGCGCCTGCGGTCGAAACTCCGGTTCAGCCGGAAGTTTCAGGCACAACGGAAGGAAGTGTCGCGTGAGTTTCGCCGCGCTGGG
>CAILDU010000023.1 GCA_903833055.1 uncultured Verrucomicrobia subdivision 3 bacterium
CGAACTGCTCGCCGCGCTGGAAGATTACCGCGCCAAACGCGCGTATCTATTTTCCACGCTGCTCGTCACCGATGTCGCCACGCAAAGTTCGCTGCTGCTCGTCGTCGGCGATGAGAAATTCATCAAGCGCATCGACCATCCGCGCCTCGAGCCGGGCATCTACGAACTGCGCGATGTCGTGTCGCGCAAAAAACAATTGCTGCCGTATCTCACCCATTGTTTGCGTGAAAAGGAAAAGGGTGTGAAGGGATAAAACGCCTTTTCACCGGCGCGCGCGAAAAATTTGCGCCGCCGCCGCGTGCGCCATCACCACGTCCGGGTCGCGTTGCAGCGCGTCAAAATAATGCCGCGCAAAACCTTCGCCCGTCTCGGACGCCACGAGCATTTCGCGGGTGCGCTTCATCAACGCCGCCGCCGTTTCCGCTGTCAGCGGGATTTTTGCCTTCGGATCCAGCGCCTCGTCCAGCGCCACGATGAGCAGCGAAAGCGGATGCAGCCACGCGAACCACGGATCGTTCGTGAGCAGTTGCAGGAAATGGTTCGCTGACGGAATCGTGCCGATGTTCTGCTCGTAACTGACGCGCTCGGAATCCACCAGTGCCTTGTGCAAATCCAGCAGTGCCGCGCGCAACTGCGACAGTTGCTGCGGAAAATCCGGCGTGGAAATGGGCGGTGACTCGTTCAAAGAAACTTACGCCTCCAATTTTGCATCGAGGGAAATCTTGGCGTTGAGCAGCCGTGAAATCGGGCAGCCAGCTTTCGCGCCGTTCGCGATGGCGGTGAATTTTTCCGCGTCAATGTTGGGGATTTTCGCCGTCATGTCCAAGTGCGATTCCGTGACGGTGAAGCCCGCATCGGTTTTTTCCATCGTGATAGTCGCGGTCGTATGGATGCTCGTCGGCGTGAAGCCAGCCTTGCCGAGTTCCGCCGAAAACGCCATCGAGAAACAGCCCGCGTGCGCCGCCGCGATGAGTTCTTCGGGGTTCGTGCCGACGCCGTTTTCGAAGCGCGTGCCGAACGAGTATTGTGTTTCCTTGAGCGTGCCGCTCTCGGTGGAGATGTTGCCCTTGCCAGATTTCAAGTCGCCGGCCCAGACCGCGGATGCTTTGCGTTTCATAAATTTTCTTTCAAAAGCAGAGCGGGAATTCGCCCAGCGTGCAAGAAGCTAACACCACTTACCGCAATCTCAAGCGGACATAATTATTTCGCCGCTTCCGCGATGGGCTTGATTGCCGCCAAACCTTTTTCAAACTGGCCGCCGATCATCTGGTCGCAGCTCATGAGGAGGTGGAAAAATTTGCCGACGAAATTTTTCTGGCCGGTCATGCTCCACGTCACGAGGGTTTGGCCGCCTTCAGTTTTGAAGTTGAACTCCGCTAAGTTGGTCGCCTTCATCGGCTTTTTAAAATCGAGGCGAAAGCAGATGGATTCGCTCGGCTTACTTTCCGTGATGGTCATGCGGCCAACGCCAACTTTGCAATTGCCTTCCCACGCCATCGCCGCGCCAACGCCGGAAGCCGCGCCTTCAAAGGAGTTCTTCGCGTTCGGATCCAGTTTCGCCCACGGCGACCACGCTTCCCAATTGTGCAAATCGTTCACGTGCGGAAAAATCTTTTCCGGCGGCGCAGAAATTTTTGCCGAACGCGTGACGGTGAATTCATCCGATTGTCCGGCGACGAGCAGGATGAACAAAATGACGATGATGGCGAGGGCGAGAAAGATGGGAATCATATTTTTCCTTTTGTTTTGAAATTTAGTTGAGCAGTCCGGCAAATTTCCGGCGCGCATTCCAGAGCAGATACAGCGCGCAAACAATGATGATGTCGAGCATCGGATTGAGCAGACCTTCGCCGCCAGTGATGAAGGTGTGGAACGCAATGATGTTGATGATAACTGGTCCGAGCAGCAGCAGACCGAAATTACGCAATCGCGGAATCATCACCACGATGCCGCCGGTGAGTTCAAAAACTTTCACGAAGTTCATGTAGCCCGTCGGCCCAAACGCGCCCATGAAATGAGCAATCGGCGAACCTTCGGGAAATTTCGGCTCCGGCCCGAGATGGAGAAAGAACATGACGCTGGCCATGACGAACAACAGGCCAAGCAAGATGCTGGCGATGCAGGGCAGATATTTTTTCATAACGCGGTCAGATTACATTTTCAACAGATGCTCGCAAGTTTTTCTAATGCCTGCCCGACGCCAGCGAAGCGTCAATGAATCACATCCGTCGGAATATTTTCCGGCCGGAGAATTACCTCGCGGCCTTTCCAACATTTGTCGCCGACGCGATTGAACTGGCCGAGGTGCCAGCGCCACGACGAACCGTAAAACGGATTGTGCGTCGGCCAGAAGGAAATGATATCCACGCCGATTTCCCGCGCCATTTCAATTGCCCGCGCAATGGTTTTAGGATGATCGTTCCAGTTGAAGATGACGTATTTCCATTCCAACAAGGGCAATTTTTGGCCGCGCGCGTCGCGATAGGCGACCATGGCTTTCATCGCTTCATACGCTTTTTCAAAATTACTGCGGCGCATATAGCGGTCCAGCATCTCGTGGTTGATGCCGTGAACGGAAAATAAAATATGGCTCAACGAAAGTGCGGCTTCGCGCTTGGCGTCCGTGTTGAGCAACACACCATTCGTGGACACGACGATGCGGCAATCTGGATTTTGGCGGCGCAAAATCGGCAGTTCCTGACAAATGTTCGGCGAGAGAAACGGTTCGCCAAGGTTCAAATAAAACAACTGCTTCATGCCCAAGCGCGCGACGAGCTCGCCCATCTGCGTGAGTTCCGCGAGCGTCATCTGCTTGCTCGTGCGGATGTTCGCCGCGCCTTCGCGCGCGCAGCCGATGCAGTCCACGTTGCAGCGCACGGTGTTCTCCAACATGATGCCGCGATCCGGCAAATGCGGTTTGGGCGCAACGCCGCTCGCGGGCAATGGCCGCATGGCGCAACGTGCGCAAGTGGGAATCGGCACGTTGCCTTTGGCTAGTTCGTCGCGAAAATGTTGCGCCGTCGGACCAAAGAAAATTTCCTCGAACGTATTTTCCCGCAGATCGCCGATGTGACCGCTACCGTCGGTGTCCTGACAATTGCACGAAACGGTCAGGTCGGAATTGATGGTGAGATTGTAATCATCATCGCCGGCCAGCACGGAGCAATAATAACCGCGCCCGGAAATTTTTGCGCGCAGCTCCCGCCAACGCCCGACCGCCCAGCGGAAAAAATCGCTGACGATCCAGTTGAAGCGTAGCTTGGGATTTTTAATCGGCCGCGCAGTGGTTGGGGTTGCCATGTTGGAAAAATGGTTGCACCCGTTGCGGCGGGCAATACAAATCTCAATTCACCAGCCGATACCAATTATCGCGCTGATGCGGTTCGTAGCCGAGGTCACTGATGAGCCGGTGCATGTCCGGCACGGTCATGTGGAAAGTCGTGCCCGCCTGCGAGACGACATTTTCCTCGATCATGATGCTGCCCAAATCATTCGCGCCATATTTCAAGGCGACCTGACCAATCTCCAGACCTTGCGTGACCCAAGAACTTTGGATGTTCGTGAAGTTGTCCAAATAAATCCGTGCCAGTGCCTGCGTCCGCAAATACTCATGCGCGCCCACCGTCGGCGCTTTCAATTTTGTGTGCTCCGCCTGAAATGTCCACGCAATGAACGCGGTGAAGTGTCCCATGTTTTCATTGCCACTTTGCGCCTTCCGCTTCAAAGAAATTTCCTGCTGCGCGCGCAAGCGTTCCAAATGTTCGATGCGATCGGCAATCGTCTCGACGTGACCGAACATCATCGTCGCGCTCGAATACAAGCCAAGCCGATGCGCCACGTCCATGACTTCGAGCCAGTCGTTGCTCATCGCCTTTAGCGGCGCGATGCGCTGGCGCACACGATCCACGAGAATTTCCCCGCCGCCGCCGGGAATCGAGCCCAGTCCAGCCGCCTTGAAATCGCCGATGATTTTTTCCAGCGGCTCATTAAACACTTCGCGGAAATGGACAAATTCGCTCGGACTGAAACCGTGAATATTAAAACCGGGAAATTTATTTTTGACGTGCGATAAAATGTCGAGATACCACTGCTTCGTGAGCTTGGGATGATGTCCGCCTTGCATCAACATTTGCGTGCCGCCGAGCGCAATTGTTTCCTCGATTTTTTTATCCATCTCGTCGAACGTGATGACGTAGGAATCGTCGTCCTTCTCCGTGCGATAAAACGCACAGAACTTGCAATATACATTGCAAACATTGGTGTAATTGACGTTGCGGTCAACATTGTAAGTGACAATTTCGTTGCCACGTCCGTTGAAATCCTTCGCCTTCGCTAGCTGGCGGCGGCGGTCGGCAAGCGCGCCAAGTTCTTCCAGCGGCAAGGTATAAAGCCGCAACGCTTCGGCGGCGTTGATGCGCGCGCCGTCCCAAACTTTTTGTAACAACTCGTCGAGTGATGCGTCGTAAATCACAGATTCAGTTTAGCAATTTGTCGGTTCAAAACAACTTTTCATCAGCCACGGATTAAACACGGATTTTTCAGAAATTCTTTTCCGTGTTCAATCCGTGGCTAAAAAATTTCATCGCGTCCGCTTGAATTTTTCCGGTGGCAATCCGGCCAGCGCTTCGCTCGCGGCGCGGACGATTTCCGTTTTTCCCAGCGCCTGTGCCGCGCGCGCGCGATGCAGTTGCGCCTCGACCATTTGTGGATCGAGAGCGAGTGCCCGATCCGCGCATTCCAGCGCCTGCGCGTGCCGACCCAACTGACCGTTCATGCTCGCGAGATTAGCCCAGCCAAGCTGATTGCCGGGATCAATCTGCAAAGCTTGCATCAGACATTGCGCCGCGTCCACCGGCCGGTTCATCGCGCCAAATAATAAAGCCGCCAGATTATTCCAGGCCTTGAAATCCGAAACGTCCAGCTTCAGCGCGCGGCGATAACTGGTTTCTGCATCAATCAATCGGCCCGACGCCGCCAGCGCGATGCCGGAATAATACCACGCCTTCGCATCCGCCGGCGTTTCCGCCGCCCACGCCTGCGCGAACGCCAGCGCCTCCGGCCAGCGCGCTTGTTCGCAAAGCGACCGCGCATGCGCAATTTTTTCTGACGGACTGACTGCCATGCTCAAATTGTTCCAACTCTGCACGGCCAAGACAATTCTTGTTTGAAAAATTCCGTGTTCATCACGCGCGGCTGTGGTTAATTTGTCCCGCCGATGCCGCCGAAAATAAAATCCTCCGCCCGCGCCAAAGTGCTTTCGCAATGGCGCGGCGTGGATTACGCGCCGCTCGAAGTCGCGCGCAGCACGCCCGCGCGCTTGCCCGGCGACATATTGCCCGCGCTCATGAAAGAACTGCGGCTCGACTCGCGTCAGGCCGAAGCCGAGGTCGTCAAAGTCTGGAACTCGCTCATCGATCCGGTCGTCACCGCGCACGCGCAACCGGCGAATCTGCACAAGGGAACTTTATTCGTAAACGTGGACAGCAGCGTGTGGCTCACGGAAATCGTCCGTTACCGTCGCAAAGAAATTCTGGAACGATTGCAACACAGTTTTGGAAAATCGGTCATCCAGAAAATTTCCTTCCGCATCGGGTAAGATTCTCACGCCATCAACTTCATCTGCACGGGCGTGAGCAGCCACGCGAGCGTTGCACATTTTCCGGCGCGAAGTTTTTCAATTTCCAGTTTCGCCAGCCCGGCTTTTTTCAGCGCGAAACCCGCGCCGGTTTTGCCGGTGACAAAAAGTGAAATCAGCTCGCTCAAATCAGGTTCGTGGCCGACGAGCAAAATGTTTTCCGGAAATTTTTTTAGTCCGCGAATTCTGGAAACAAGTTTTTTGGCGTCGCCGCCGGGCTTTAATTCATCAACAAATATAAGTTGTTCCCGTAATTTCAAATCCGCCGCCATGATTTCCGCCGTCTGCTGCGCGCGCACGAACGGACTTGATAAAATCACTTCAAAGCGCAGTTCCATGACGCGCATAGCGGCAGTAATTTTGCTTAACTGCCTTTTACCTTTGAGGGTGAGTGGACGCAGATGGTCGCTGGCAAAATGAAATTCCTCGCGCTCCACCGCGAGCCCGTGACGCAGGAGAAAAAGGTTCATGCCGGAACATACACCGCGCCGCGCCATTCGCAAATGTCCGTGAAATGTCACAATTTACTTTTTGGTTTAGGCGCTAAAGTTTTTTATGATGACCGCGATGCAAACCGCGCGCCGCGCCGTCATTGACGTTGGCACCAACTCGGTCAAGCTGCTCATTGCCGATGTGGCGGGGGCGGACGTGCGTCCTGTCCACGAGGAAAGCCGCCAGACGCGGCTCGGCAAAGGCTTCTACGAAACGCACCGGCTTCAGCCCGAACCCATCGCGCGGACTGCCGAAGCGGTCTGGGAATTTTTTGAAACCGCGCGTGAACGCAGCGCCACCTCCATCCGTGTCATCGCCACTAGCGCCGCGCGCGACGCGATGAATCCACGCGATTTGACGAACGCCATCGAAAAGGCGTCCGGCCTGAAAACGGAAATCATCACCGGCGCGCGCGAGGCGGACTGGGCGTTTCAAGGCGTCGCTACTGATGCGGAACTGGCGCAACATCCGTTGTTGCTCCTCGATGTCGGCGGCGGCAGCACGGAATTTATTTTGGGTCACGGCAAGGAAAAAAGTTTCGCGCACAGCTTTCCGCTCGGCACGGTGCGCCTGATGGAAAAATTTCCGCACAGCGATCCGCCTACGCGCGCGGAATTCCAAGCGAGTCGCGACTGGGTGAAAAATTTATTTCAGACCGAAGTCTGGCCGTTGCTGGAACCGGCGTTGCTCCACGAAAAAAAATCTGGCGAAGTAAAATTGGTCGGCACGGGCGGCACGACGAGTATTCTTGCGCGCATGGAAAATAAGCTCGACCGTTTCGACCGTGAAAAAATTGAGCAAACAGTTTTGACGCTGGAACAAGTTGTGGCGCACCGGAAAAATCTGTGGAAACTGCCGCTCGCCGAACGTAAGGAAATTCCCGGCCTGCCGAAGTTGCGCGCGGACGTGATTCTCACCGGCGTTTTAATTTACGAAGCGGTGATGGAAGAATTTGGCTTCAAGGAACTACGCATCAGCACGCGCGGTTTGCGTTTCGCGGCGGTGATGGATTGACGCGGCTGCGCGGATTTCAAGATTGTTTTGTGCGGGCGAAGTCCTACTTTGTGGCAAAGAAAATTCGCAAAGGAAAATCATGCCTAAATTGACCATCCACGATTTGTTTGCCGCCAAAAAAAGCGGTCGGACTTTCACTGAAATTCGCACCAGCAATTTGAACGAAGCGCTCGCCTGCGCCGAGGCCGGCGTGGAAATCATCATGTGCATGGAGGAAGATTTGCCGGTGATTCGTCCGGCGGTTCCGAATGTTTTTATCGTCGCCGCGCACAACGTCAACGACCCGCGCGCCGCGAGTCCTGAACAAGCCGTGTCCGCCGGATTTCGTCTGATGAACGCGGGCGCCGACGCGGTGTATTCGGCGTTGAGCATGAAATGTGTCGAGGCGATGGCGCGCGAATATATTCCGGTGATCGGCCACATCGGTTTTGTTCCCTACCGTTCCACCTGGATTGGCGGCGTGCGCGCGGTGGGAAAAACCGCCGCCGAAGCGCGTCAGGTTTTTGACGCGGCCAAGGCGTATCAAGATGCGGGCGCGATCGGCGTGGAAATTGAAATCGTTCCCGCCAAGGTTGCGGAAGAAATCAATCGGCGGCTGGAAAAATTAATTTTAATTTCCATGGGCAGCGGCGTCGGCACGGTTCAATATTTGTTTGCCACTGACGTTTTGGGCACGAACACCGGCCACATTCCACGCCACGCAAAAGTTTATGGCGACATCGGCAAGGAAGAAGCGCGCGTTCAGCAACTCCGCGTGGAAGCTTTCAAAGCATTGCAAAGCGAAGTTTGCAACGGTGTTTATCCGGAAGAAAAACACACGCTGAAAATCAAAGGCGACGAGCACGCCGCTTTTCTGAAGAGCCTCGACTGAAATTATGCGTGTTCTGATTGTCGGCTGCGGCTATGTCGGATTGCCACTCGGAAAAGAATTGGCGCGGCAAGGTCACACCGTTTTTGGCCTGCGCCGCAGCGCGCTCGCAGCGGAAGAAATGCAATCTGTCGGCTTCACGCCGCTTCACGCCGACATCACGCAGCCGGAAACGCTCGCCCGACTTCCGCGCGATTTTGACTGGGTCGTGAATTGCACCGCGTCCGGCGGCGGCGGAGCGGACGATTACCGGAAAATTTATTTGGACGGAAATTCAAATCTGATTTCGTGGCTCGCCAGTTCGCCGCTGAAAAAATTCATCTACACGAGCAGCACCAGTGTTTACGGGCAAAATGACGGCTCCACCGTCACGGAAAAAAGTCTGGTTGAACCCGACGCGGAAACTTCAAAAGTTCTGGCCGAAACGGAAAAACTTCTGCTCGCCGCCGCACAAAAAGAAAAATTTCCTGCCGTTATTTTGCGCGTGGCGGGAATTTATGGGCCGGCGCGCGGCCATTCGTTCAAACAATTTTTGCGCGGCGAAGCAAAAATCGAAGGTGATGGCGCGCGCTGGCTGAACATGATTCATCGCGAGGATTTGATTGGCGTCATCATTGCCGCTTTGGAAAACGGAAAAGCCGGAGAAATTTACAACGCCACTGATAATGTGCCCGTGAGTCAGTTAGATTTTTTTAAGTGGCTGGCGGCGGAATTAAAAAAGCCAATGCCACCAACGGTTTTAGCCGATACCGAAACCGCGCGCAAACGCGGCGCGACGAACAAGCGTGTGAGCAACGCCAAGCTGCGCGCGGAATTAAAATACGAATTTAAGTTTCCCGATTTCCGCGCCGGTTACGCGGCAGAAATCGCGCGGCGGGCGGCAGAAGATTTATCCGTTTGAATTATGGCCGCAATCTGGTTTGTTGAAGATATGAAAGCGTTGAAACATTTTTCTCTCGGCGGCGCGCTGATGCTTTTGCTCGTGCTGACGGTTGGCTGCGACACGGTTCCCGTGACAGGGCGAAAGGAATTCACTGGCTTGGTTTCGCACAATCAGGAAATGCAATTGGGCTTGAGCAGTTTTAATCAGTTGAAGCAGACGACGCCCATCAGCCACGATCCGGCGGCGAATGCGTTGGTGCAAAAAGTCGGTAAACGTATCGCGGCGGTCGCCAGCGCGGATATGCCGGGCGCGCAATGGGAATTCGTCGTGTTTGAAAGTCCGGTGGCGAATGCGTTTTGTTTGCCCGGCGGAAAAATCGGCGTTTACACCGGCATTTTGCCGATCACGAAAGATGAAGCGGGACTGGCGACGGTCATCGGTCATGAAGTTTCACACGCGGTCGCGCGGCACGGCGCGGAGCGGATGAGCGAGGCGATGCTCGAACAAATGGGCGGTCAGGTTTTGGGCGTGACACTTTCCAGTTACGATCCGCGCATGCAGGCGGCGGCGCAAATGGCTTACGGTTTGACGACGCAAGTGGGACGCGAATTGCCGCACAGTCGCGCGCAGGAATCCGAGGCGGATCACATTGGCTTGATTTACATGGCGCGCGCGGGTTACGACCCGCAATCGGCGGTGCAATTCTGGCAGCGGTTCATGCAATATAACCAGCAGCATGGCGGCAACGGCACGCCAGTTTTTCTACGCACGCATCCGCTGGACGAAACGCGCATCCGACAGTTGCAACAGTGGATGCCGCAGGCGGAGGCGCAGTATCATCCGCAAAATTAGAAAGGCGTTGCCGCGATTTTCACGCAGCAACGCCTTGATTTTATTGGGCGAAAATCAGACCGCGTTGTCGCCCTTTTCGTCGGTGCGGATGCGCGTGGCTTCTTCGATGTTGGAGATAAAAACTTTTCCGTCGCCAATTTTGCCAGTCTTCGCGGCCTTGATAATGGCGGCGACGGCGGCGTCTTTTTGGTTGTCGGCGACGACAGTTTCAATTTTTATTTTAGGCAGAAAATCCACGGTGTATTCGCTGCCGCGATAAATTTCCGTGTGCCCTTTTTGGCGGCCAAAGCCTTTGACTTCGCTAACAGTCATGCCTTGGATACCGAGTTCGTTCAGCGCGTCTTTGACTTCCGAGAGCTTGAACGGTTTGATGATGGCTTCGATTTTTTTCATAGGTTGCTATTCATTATACGCACTCTCGCCGTGTTGGGAAAGGTCTAGTCCCATACTTTCTTCTTCTTGATCCACGCGCAAGCCGATGACCGCGTCCACGATTTTCAAAATAATAAACGTGCCAACACCGCTTAAAACCGCTGTGAACATTACGCCGATGAGCTGGTTGAAAAATTGATGCGAACCGCCCGCGAGCGAAATGGCAATGCCATTGGCCTTGAACGTCGTCGCGATGGCGGGATTCACCTCCGCACTCGCGAGAAAACCGAGCATCAACATTCCAATAATACTGCCGACGCCGTGAACGCCAAAAACATCCAACGAATCGTCGTAGGAAAAAATGGATTTAATTTTCGTCACCGCAAAATAACAGACGACGCCCGCAACGAGGCCGATGCAAAATGCCGCTGGAATCGTAACGAAGCCGGACGCGGGCGTAATCGTCGCCAGTCCCGCGACCATGCCGGACGCCGCGCCGAGCACGCTCGGACGACCTTTTAATTTCCATTCCACCGCCGCCCAGCTTAGCGCCGCCGCCGCTGCCGAGAAATGTGTGGCCGCAAATGCGCTGGTCGCCAGCGAACCCGCATTCAACGCGCTGCCCGCATTGAAACCAAACCAGCCGACCCACAAAAGGCCTGTGCCTATTAGAGAAAAAGCGACATTGTGCGGCACCATCGGTTCGCGCGGAAAACCGGCGCGCTTGCCGAGCATGATCGCAAACACCAGCGCCGAAACACCGGAACTGATGTGGACCACCGTGCCGCCCGCAAAATCCAGCACCGGAATTTTTCCGCCGAGCGCCCAATTTAAGTAACCGCCTTTGCCCCAAACCATGTGGCACAGCGGTAAATAAATTACCGTCATCCACGCCAGCATGAAGACGACGTAGGCCTTAAACTTCACGCGTTCCGCCACCGCGCCGCTGATGAGCGCGGGCGTGATAATGGCGAACATCATTTGAAACAGCATGAATGTCTCCGCCGGAATCGTCGGCGCATAATCCGCGTTCGGTGCGCCGCCAACACCTTTCAAAAAAAGATGTGTCAGCGGGTTGCCGCAAAAGGCATTGCCCTCGCTAAACGCCATGCTGTAGCCAAACACCATCCACACCGCCGAAATCAGTGCCATCAAAATCAAACTGTGCATCATCGTGGACAAAACATTTTTTGTCCGCACGAGGCCACCGTAAAATAAAATTAAACCCGGCGCGGTCATCATCAGCACCAGCGCGGAACTGGCGAGCAGCCAAGCGTTGTCGCCGTTGTTAATCGTGACCAGCGGCGCGACGGATGGTTGAAGCTGGCTGGCCGTTGAAGCCGCGTCCGCCGCCGAAACCGGCAATACCAAAACGGTGAATAGAAAAACCAAACATGAATACAAAAATAGTTTTCTTAATTCTGAATGAGCGGGAGTCATGGATTCGAAGTTCAACAAAATCATTTTCAGGTGTCAACGTAAGTCTTGCGTAAAAGTTGTTCGATTTTGTCCGCGTTCGCAGCTAGCTTTCCTGCCGTGTCCGCCGAAGCGCAACTCACCCCCATGATGGCGCAGTATCGCCGCATCAAAGGCGAACTGCCGAAGGACGCGCTGCTGCTCTTCCGCCTCGGCGATTTTTACGAGATGTTTTTCGAGGACGCGCAGGCTGGCGCGCAGTTGCTGAACCTCTCGCTCACCGCGCGCAACGGCGTGCCGATGTGCGGCCTGCCGCATCACGCTGCAAATAATTATATCTCCCGCATTCTTAAAGCCGGACGCAAAGTTGCCATCTGCGATCAAACCGAAGAAGCGCGGCCCGGCCAATTAACTAAACGCGAGGTCACGCAAATCCTTTCGCCCGGCACGCATTTCGACGAACGGATGCTGGTCGCGGAACGGAATAATTTTTTAGCGGCAGTTTATCCGTCGGGAAAAATCTTCGGTCTCGCGCTCGTGGATTTGACCACCGGTGATTTTCTGACGACCGAATTAGAAAATGATTCCGCGCTCCTCGCTGAGCTTGAACGTCTGCGCCCGGCGGAAATTATTTTTCCGACCGAGGCGGTTTCGCTTCGTGAACTGCTGCGTGGCGCGTTCCAGATTTTGAGCGGTTACGACGATTGGACATTTGCCCCGGAAACGGCTTTTTACACGGTGAAGGAACAGTTCAAGGTCGCCTCGCTCGATGGTTTTGGGTTGAAGGATAAGACCGCCGCCATCGGTGCGGCCGGCGGTGCGCTGCATTATCTCACGCAAAATCTGCGACGCGACGTGAAGCATCTCACGCGCATCTCGTTTTATCAGCGCAGCGATTTTCTCACGCTCGACTACACGACGTTGCGCCATCTGGAAATTCTCGAGCCGCAGCACCACGATGCCCCGCGCAACGCCTCACTTTACGGCGCGCTCAACAAAACCGTCACGCCAATGGGCGCGCGACTTTTGCGCAACTGGCTTTCGCAACCGCTCGCCAAAGTGGAGCCGATCCGGCAGCGGCAAGACGCCGTTGAAACCTTCATCAATAATTCCTTTGGCCTCGATGCGTTTCGCCAGCAGCTTGCGCAGGTGCGCGACCTCGAACGCACGCTTGGCCGCATCAGTTCCGGCAGCGGCAACGCGCGTGATCTCGCCGCGCTGCGAATGGCGCTGGAACAAATTCCGGCGTTGAAACAGACGCTCAATACGGTAGGGCAGAGCTGCGGCTCTGCCTTGTTGAAAGAAGAAGAGGCGGCGCAGCAGCGCCGCCCTACCTTGATTTCGGAATTGGATTTTCAAATCTCCGAGTCGCCCGACCTCGTTGAACTAATTTCGCGCGCCATCGTGGACGAACCGCCGCTGCCGATCAAAGAAGGCGGCATGATCCGCGATGGCTTCGACACGAACCTCGACGAACTTCGAACCGCGCAACGTGGCGGCAAGGATTGGATTGCTAAATTGCAGTCGGACGAAATCACGGCCACGGGAATTTCCTCGCTGAAAGTGCGATTCAACTCCGTTTTCGGTTATTACATCGAAGTCACCAAGTCGAATCTCGATAAGGTGCCGCCGCATTATCATCGCAAGCAGACCGTCGCGAACGGCGAGCGCTTCATCACGCCGGAGTTGAAAGAGATGGAAGGGAAAATTCTCGGCGCGGAAGAACGCAGCGTGAAACTGGAATACGAAATTTTCCAGCGCGTGCGCGAGGAAATTTTAGGTCAGTTGCCGAAAATCCAACAGACGGCGTCAGCTCTGGCTCAATTGGACGTGCTGGCTTCCTTCGCTGAAACCGCGCGGCTGCATAATTACTGCCGGCCACAGGTTGGTGACGAAGGTGTGCTGCAAATCCGCGATGGCCGCCATCCGGTTTTGGAACAACAGCTCGTCGAAGAGCGCTTCGTGCCTAATGACACGGGACTGGCGAGCAGCGGAACGCCGGTCTCCGACCCGGCACGAACCACGGGCATCTCGAAACACGCCGGGTTGGAGACCGGCGCTCCATCCTTTCCCCAAATCGCGCTCATTACCGGGCCGAACATGGCGGGCAAATCCACCTACATCCGGCAGGTCGCGCTGCTCACGCTGCTCGCGCACACGGGCAGTTTTGTGCCGGCGACGGAAGCGCGGATTGATCTGGTGGATCGCATCTTCACGCGCATCGGTGCGAGCGATGATTTATCGCGCGGGCAAAGCACGTTCATGGTCGAGATGACCGAGACGGCGAACATCTTGAACAACGCCACGGCGCGCAGCCTCATCGTGCTGGACGAAATCGGGCGCGGCACGAGCACGTTCGATGGCCTTTCGATCGCGTGGAGCATCGTGGAATTTCTGCACAATCAAGTCGGCGCGAAAACTTTGTTCGCCACGCATTATCACGAATTGACCGAGCTGGCCGCGCGTTTGCCGCGCATCAAGAATTTCAACGTCGCCGTGCGCGAATGGCACGACCAGATTGTTTTTCTCCGTAAAATTGTCGAAGGCGGCACGGACAAAAGTTACGGCATCCAGGTCGCGCGGCTGGCGGGCGTGCCGAAGGAAGTTTTGGAACGCGCGAAACAAATTCTCGGCAACTTGGAAGAATCCGAACTTACGCCGGAAGGCAATGTGCGTCCGCCGCGCCGCGCGCAAGACCGCGAGAAATTAAAAAAACTCGCACCGCCGCCGGAGCTGGATTTGTTCGGGTGAGTTTGACAGGCTGGCGGGATTCGGGCATGGTTTTGACATGACTTCAGAAATTGTCTTTGGCGTGACGCAGGAAGGCGACGGCGGCTACGTGGCCGAGTGCCTTTCGCACGACATCTTCACGCAGGGCGACACTTGGGAGCAGTTGCGCGCCAATGTGCGCGAGGCGGTCTCGGCGTATTTCTTCGACCAGCCCAAGCCCGCCGCCGTGCGCCTACATCTGGTGCGGGACGAACTGCTCGTCGGCGCATGAAACTGCCGCGCGACTTGAGCGGCGCGGAGCTGATCAAGCTGCTCTGCAAACATCATGGCTACCGTCGCGTGAATCAGGAAGGCAGCCACGTTATTTTGGAAACCG
>CAILDU010000024.1 GCA_903833055.1 uncultured Verrucomicrobia subdivision 3 bacterium
ATTGATTCCGTGGCGGAAGGCAAGGATGCGGATTGGGAAACCATGTTGCAGACCAATGTTCTCGGCCTTTTGCGCGTGACTCGTGCGGCGCTGCCTTTACTGCCGCGCGACGCGGGCGCGAGCATTATCAACATCGGTTCCCGCCCGCCGTTGAGTCTGACTTGGTGCCGCCAATCACCAATTCCAATTTAGTTTTGACACGGCAACTGGCGTAAATTACGCGGTGCAATACTCAACGAATTTAATGCAGTGGTTTTCTTTCGTGACTTTGGGTGGAGTCGGCGTGCCATTGACTTTGATTGATCCAAATGCAGCGAGCAGTCCCCAACGCTTTTATCGCATAAGCCTGTCGCTTCAATAACTTAATTAACTGAAAGACCCAAACTCGAAGGAAGAGGCGTTGAAAGACATCGTGAAGTCGTCACAAGACGCGACGGTGTTGGTGCTGGTTTATTAAAATTTGATCCACTGGAATCACACACACACCCCGACTGATTTCGCCCACCCCACCCGGACACCCCGCGATACCCCCTCCGGGCGCATCCATTCCGAGCGCCAAATCAGCGAGGCAAAATCCCGTTGCCCGGCACTGCGGCAGGCGAATCTTTGAGTGGCTTGCGCGGCCTGCCCTTTGGCCAGCCGCCCTTTTTGGCGTTCTTGGCGATGGCCGCGAGCTTGGCTGGACTTTTGGATTTGCCACCAACCTTGCCGATCTCGGCGAGATAGGCGCGGACTGCTGCTGGGGCTGTCGGTTTCTTGCTCATTGGTTTTCTCGGTTGCGTTGCCCGCGCCATCAGCACGACGGCGCGGGCTTCAAGTGTCGCCGGTTCAGTCTTCGCCGACAAGCAGGATGGTCAAAACTGGTGCGGCGTCATCCCCCGGCCCGCAAACCGAATACAAATCGACCTTCGATTTGCGCCCATTGCCGTGAACGTCCACCAGCACGGAGAACCGGATTCTGTCCGTCGAACGCCCGGAGCGAATCACCGCAAGCATGACTTGGAAAACGTCCCAAGCGCGCCCCGCGCAATCTTGACCGCCGGGCAGTTTCAAATCCGCTGTGCCGTCCGCGTTTTCTTCCCAAGCCCCGCCGGCGGCGAGCGTGGCATCATAAGCCGCGCGCGTCATGGCGACCGGGTATTTGAACGGGCAAGGCGTAACCGCCTGCGCTATGTCCACCAGCACGCCGTCTTCAATGGCCTGCCGGCGCGAATAAACCGAGATGGGTTCGCCGAACAGGTCGCCGATATAATCAGTGGGCTTGTTCATACGGTTGCCCTTTCCACGCGCAACGTGACTTCTCCCGCTGCGCCGGGTATGACCAAGACGCGGCTCTCTGGCGTGAATCCCAGCCGCGCCAGCCATTGCCCCTGCAACCTGATTTTTGGATGGGTTTTGTGCCGGAAAAAATCGCCGGCAGTTTCGACCTTTATGGATCGTGTGTTCATGTGTTACTCTTTCGTTATTGGCCGTGCCGCCCGTTGACGCGGGTTGCCGTTGGATGGTTACTCTTTCCAGTGGCTGGCACGGCCATTTTGTTTTGCATTGGAAAGAGTTTTTCATTGCTACACCCAGACAATACCAAAGCAGCTTTTGTATAACAAGAAAAAGTTTTGTAAATCTATTTTCTGGTCTTGGAACG
>CAILDU010000025.1 GCA_903833055.1 uncultured Verrucomicrobia subdivision 3 bacterium
CGTGACGGGTTCGATTGCCGCGCACAAGGCGGCGGATCTGGCGTCGCTGCTCACGAAAGCGAAGTGTGACGTGCGTGTGGTGATGACGGCGGACGCGCAGCATTTCATCACGCCGCTGCCGTTCAAGACGCTGACGCGCAATCCGGTGGTGACGAATCTTTACGACGAGGACGAGGGCTGGAAGCCAACGCATATTTCACTCGCAGACGAAGCGGATTTGTTTTTGGTCGCGCCCGCGACGGCAAATGTGATTGCAAAAATGGCCAATGGAATTGCGGATGACGCGCTGACGTGCATCGCGCTGGCGTTGAATCCCAAGGCAAAAATTTTAATTGCGCCCGCGATGAATGGAAAGATGTGGCAGCACGCAGCGACGCAGGCGAACGTGGCTACGTTAAAAAAACGCGGTGTGGAATTCATCGGTCCGGACGAAGGCATGTTGTCTTGCGGCTACGAGGGTGTTGGTCGGTTATGGCCGGTGGAAAAGATTTCCGAGCGTGTCTTAAAGTTACTTCGTTAAGTTTTCATGAACCCGAGCCGCGAGCCTCTGTTGAAGCGCCTGCCGGTCTTGTTTGAGATTCCTGCGCCGGATGCGGTGCGCGCACGGCGGCGCATCGAGGTGATGGAGCGCAACCTGATGTTGCCGGTAAAAATTTTCTTCGTGGGGATGATTTATTATTCCTTCAACTTCTCGCCGTGGGTGGAGCAAATTTCCAGCGGCCTGGACGTGACGGTGGAAACGATGCAGGTGCTTTTCTGGTTTTATATTTTGGTCAGTGTTCTATTGGCGGCTCCGCTGTTCGCCGCCGAACGGCTGCCGCTGGCGCTGTTGCAGTGGACGGTGGTGACGATTAGTTTGACGGATGGCTTGATGCTGGCGGGCATGACGTATATCACGGGCGGATTGGACAGTATTTTATTCTGGCTGTTTCTCGCGCTGATATTGCGGAATGCGGTCAGTGTGCCGCCGGGGTTCTCGCAATTATTTTTGAATTTTGCCACCAGCCTGTGCTACGCGCTGGTGGCGGTTTTGGACAAGGCGGTTACCACCAATCTGGATGACGTTACTTTTCGCGCGCAGGATTTGTCGCCACACGAGGAGGTCGGCGAGCCGTTCGTGCTGCGGATGCTGGTGCTGTGGTTGACGGCCATTACTTGTTATGGCGTGCAGGCATTTCTGGAGCGACAACGGCTGGCGACCGAGGAGGCGGGCGAATTTGCGGCGCGGGAAAATCAACTTCATTCCGCGGGTCGGTTGGCGGCCGAGTTTGCACATCAAATTAAAAATCCGCTGGCGGTCATCAACAACGCCGCGTATTCGCTCAAGCGTTCGCTGAACAATGGAAATGCCGCCGCTGGGCAACAAATCGAAATCATTCAGGAAGAAGTCGCGCGCGCGGATAAGGTCATCACGCAGATCATGGGCTACGCGCAATTGAGCGAAGGACGCGTGGAAAAACTGGACGTAGTTGAAAAAATTGATAAAGCCATCGAGCTGGTATTTCCCACCGCTGTGCCGACGGAAATCAAAGTGGTAAAAAAAATTGCCGATCATTTTCCGCCGTTGCTGATGCAACGCGGACATCTCTCGGAAATTTTGGTGAACCTGCTCCAAAACGCCCGCGACGCATTGGGCGGGCAGGGGAATATTTTAGTAGAAGCGGTCGTGCAGAGGAACCATTCGATTGAAATTTCCATTGCCGACGACGGGCCAGGTATTGCGCCGGACAAAGTGGAACGCGTCTTCGAGGCTTATTTTACCACGAAAGAAAAAGGCACCGGTCTCGGTCTCGCCATCGTGAAACACAATGCGGAACTTTACGGTGGCAGTGTGCGTCTGGATTCCGCGCTTGGAAAAGGCGCTAAATTTACGGTAATCTTTCCGGCCAGAGCTTTGCCAAAACCGTTTTTGAAATGAACCTCCCGCTGCCACCCGTGCTCGTTGTGGACGATGATAAAAATATGCGTCGTTCGCTCGCGACCATGCTCACGGATGAAGGTTACGCCGTGCGTGCCGCCGAATCCGCCGAGGAAGCGCTGGGATTGCTCGCGCAGGAAAATTTCTTCATGGTCATCACCGACGCGCGCTTGGGTGGCATGAGCGGCTATGATTTTCTTAAAAAAATTCAGAGCCAATGGCCGGAACTGCCGTCGTTGATGATCACCGCCTACGCCACGGCCAAACTCGCGGTCGAAGCGATCAAGGCGGGCGCGATGGATTATTTGTCCAAGCCGTTCGAGCCGGAAGAATTATTTCATGCCGTCGCGCGCTGCGCGGAACGTCACAAATTGCTCGCGGAAAATGCCGCGTTGCGTTCGCGCGCGGGCGAAGCGTTTAGCCTCGAACAAATCGTCGGCGACTCGCCGAAAGTGCGCGAACTGCGCCAGCTCATTCGCACCGTCGCGCCAACGGACGCGCGCGTTTTGGTGCTCGGCGAAAGCGGCACCGGCAAAGAACTCGTCGCGGGTTCGCTGCACGCGTTGAGTAAACGGCGGAACGAAAATTACATCCGCATCAACTGCGCGGCGATTCCCGAACAGCTTTTGGAGAGCGAATTGTTCGGCCACGAAAAAGGTTCCTTCACCGGCGCGTTGAAACAAAAACTTGGCCGCGTCGAGGAGGCGGACGGCGGCACAATTTTTCTGGATGAAATTGCCGACATGGGCAAACCGCTTCAGGCGAAACTGCTGCGTTTTCTCGAAGACGGCACGTTCACGCGCGTCGGCGGCACGGAAGAATTGCGTGTGAATGTTCGCTTTGTCGCCGCGACCAATCGCGACATCGTGCAGGCGATTGACGTAGGCGAATTTCGCGAAGATTTATTTCATCGGCTGAACGTCGTGCAGTTCCAACTGCCGCCATTGCGCGAACGCGGCGATGATGTCCGTTTGCTGGCGGAACATTTTCTGAAAATTTTCCGCGCGACGTTGAATAAAAATATTTCCGCCTTCACGCCCGCCGCGCTGCAAAAAATGCTCGCGCACCGTTGGCTCGGCAACATCCGCGAACTTCGCAACGTGGTCGAACGCGCGTTGATTTTGGAAACCAGCCGCGAAGTCCAGCCGTCCAGTCTGCCGGACTTCGCACTCGAAGCGCGGTTGCAAAAAACCGGTGCGCTGGCAGTTGCGCCGGATGAATCACTGGAAGCCGCACTCGAACGGATCGAACGCGAATTGATTCAAGGCGCGCTGGAGCAGAACAGTTTCAGCCTGACACGCGCCGCCGGACAGCTTAAGCTGACGCGACATTCCTTGCGTTATCGGATGCAACGATTGAACATGACGACCGATGCCGGTGACACTGACTGATGAATCCTTTTGAACTGCCAACCAATAATGCCTCGTCCGACTGGCTGATTTTCGTCGCCATTCTGTTCGCGGTCGGCATTGGCATCGCCTGTTTCATCATCTGGATTTTCATGTTTCGGAAATCCAGCAAGAAACGCCGCAAACGCGATCGTCGTCATCACCGCAAACTGAATCCGACGCTCGCGCAGACCGGTGGCCTGCCGCCGCCGCGCGCGCCCAACCAGCCGCCGCGCGGCGCCTGACCATGCAGCACAGCCGCGCGCTCACCAAGAAAAGCGCTTCCAATCTCGCGCTCGCTTTCATTCTTTTGCCCCGCGAAAAACGCGATGCCATGTCCGCGCTCTACGCTTTCTGTCGCGCCGTGGATGACGTGGCCGACGAAGATTCCGTCCCCACCGAAACTCGCCGCGAACAACTTTCTGCGTGGCGCGAAGACATCTGTCGCGCCTGCGAAAATAAAAATCCGCAATTCATCCTCAATCAGGAATTTCAACCGGTCATCCAGCAATTCAAATTGCCATTCGCGCTGTTTGACGAACTCATCAAAGGCTGCGAAATGGATTTGGACACGCTGCGTTACGAAACCGACGCCCAGCTTGAACTTTATTGCCATCGCGTCGCCTCCGTCGTCGGGCTTTTGAGTATCGAGATTTTCGGCTATAAAAATTCCGCGTGCCACGATTACGCCGTTAATCTCGGTCAGGCGCTCCAACTCACGAATATTTTGCGCGACGTAAAAAACGACGCCGCGCGCGGCCGCATTTATCTCCCGCAAAGTGAGCTTAAGAAATTCGGCGTCAGCGAAGCTGACATTCTCGCTTCAAAATACTCCGATAATTATTTTCAACTCGCGACCAGCGTTGCTGCGCGCGCCAAAAATTTTTATGCGCTCGCGCAAAAAACCTTGCCGCCCGAAGACCGCCGCGCGATGGTCGCCGCCGAATTGATGGGCAGCGTCTATTGGCAGTTATTGTTGAAACTGGAGCGAGGAAAATTCAATGTCTTTGGTGCGACGCCGTTGAAACTTTCCAAGCCGCACAAGCTCGCGCTGATTTTCGGCTCGTGGTTGCGGTTTGCGACCCGCTCCACCAAATCCAATTACGGGAACGCGTAGATTTTTCTGCTGACGTATGACCAAAATCCTCATCATCCTGCTCATCGCTTTTGCTTTCGAGGCATTCGGCGTCATCGCGCTGAAAAAAGGCATCACTACGATTGGAGCGCAATACAACGAGCGCAAACCAGCTCTGCCTGCTTGGAAAAATATCGTCCGCCTCGTCGGCGACTGGTTCACGAATAAAAACATTCTCGTTGGCCTGTTGCTCGAAACGATTTTCTTTGTGCAGTTGCAATACCTGCTCGGCCAGCGTGACGTGAGTTTCGTGTGGCCGCTGACGGCGGTGAGTTTTGTGATGACCACGCTGGCGGCGAAGATTCTTCTACATGAACGCGTGGACGGCGTGCGCTGGAGCGGCGTCACGCTCATTGTGCTCGGTGCGATGCTCATCAGCTACGGCGAATATAAAAAAGAAAAGCCAGCGCCCACCGCCGTCGCGCCTGCGACCGTAATGGTTAAATAATTTTCTTCAGCACGCCCGCGAGTTGCGCGGCGGCGAACTGGGTTTTCTTCTGCAACTGCATTAACTGCGGAATCTTCTTCGGCGACTTGGCGATGGCGACAAACAGTTTTACGAAATCAATGCTCTTGTCCGACTTCGCGAGCGCGTTGAAATCCAGCGGCAAATCTTCGTGCGCCGTGTCGGAGATCACGCGCACCGTGGCGCAGGGAATATTGTATTCCGCGCAGACCGCGTGGATCGCGGCGGATTCCATTTCCACCGCGTCCGCGTTGGTTTCTGCGCGCAATTTTTTCTTTTCCGCGACGGTTGTGGCGATGCGGTCGGCGCAGAAAATCTTTGCGGGTTTTGCGCCAGCGGCGAGCAATTGAGTTCCGAGTTCCGAGTTCCGAGTTCCGAGTTCAAAGACGACTTCGCCAAGTTTCAAATCGGGATTCAGGCCGCCGGCGAAACCGCAGGTCAAAACCAAATCTGGTTCGTAGGAGACGACGTGAGGAGTCTCTGACTGATTTTTAATTTGAGTCTCGTCACCTCGACTCCTACAAGAATTTAGAAAGGCGCGCACGGATTTCTCGGCGTTCTGGCGGCCGATGCCGACGATGAGCGTGGACACGCCGGATTTGCCCGCCGCAATTTTCTGAAACGGCGCGGCTTCTTCTTTCAGGGCGAAGCAGATGAGGGTGGACATTTTTAGCCGTGGAACGGCGGAAAGAAAGTAGCCCACGGCGCGAGCCGTGGGAAAGGAATTTTCCCGGTGTTCAAGCTGCGGAGCAGCGAAAGAAAATAATCCGTGAAATTTCTGTCGCTCCTGCCGGAGCTTGATGGGGCGTAAAACAAAAACCCACAGTTGGCACTGTGGGCTACTATCTGGCGCTGCTCCGCAGCTAGTTGCCCGCCGCGATTGGGCGAAACGGCGTGGCTTCTTCTTTCAGGGCGAAGCAGATGAGAGTGGACATTTTAACGTAATAAAACAAAGGTGTAACCAAGGTTCACGGCAAATAAACTTTTTCCGTCAAACTTAAATTTCTGAACAGGTTTGATTGGGTATTGAATTCCATGTTTCGAGAGTTCGGTTCAGGGTTCAGATAGTAGGTGAAACCAATTTTTCCGTGTCCGAGATCGCAGCTGAAATCACCGTAGATTTTGCCATACAATGCACTCACGATGTTCCCGTCAGCATCTTTCTTTCTCCTCACCCTGAAAAAATAATCCGCATCTTTGTTGTAGTCCGACTGTATTTTGACAAATTGCCGATCAAGTTGATTTGTAGCTTGCTCAAGCCATGCCCGCTTATTCAACACTGGCTGATAGCCATCTGGTGGTGCAAACTTCGGTAGCCTTAACCCGCCGCCCATTTTGGCTACAAATTGAATGCCGTCGCCTTCATTGGAAAACCGAATGGTTAGCTTATTGTCGTAAAGATTATTGGTAATCATTACTGATGTGCCATTCGCATATCTATGCGTATAAACCTCTGTCCCTGTAATCTTGTTGTCCAATTCAAAAACAAAATCCGGCGTTGCGCCTTTTCCATAA
>CAILDU010000026.1 GCA_903833055.1 uncultured Verrucomicrobia subdivision 3 bacterium
AGTTCGCCAAGCTCATCAAGGAAAACAAATATGAGGAGGCTGTCGCCATCGCGCGGCAGCAGGTCGAGAACGGCGCGAACATCATCGACATCTGCATGGACGAAGGGATGATTGACGGCGTCGCCGCGATGACACGCTTCCTGCAACTGCTCGGCAGCGAACCGGAAGTCGCCAAAGTGCCGTTCATGGTGGACTCATCGAAGTGGGAAGTCATCGAAGCCGGCCTGAAATGCGTTCAGGGCAAAGGCATCGTAAATTCCATTTCGCTCAAGGGCGGCGAAGAAGTGTTCCGCGAACACGCGCGCAAAGTTTTGAAATACGGCGCCGCGGTCGTTGTCATGGCGTTTGATGAAAACGGCCAGGCCGCGAGCTACGCGGAAAAAATTCGCATCTGCGAACGCGCCTACAAAATTCTCGTGGACGAAGTCGGTTTTCCGCCCGAGGACATCATTTTCGATCCGAACATTCTCACCGTCGGCACGGGCATCGAGGAGCACAATAATTACGCCGTGGATTTCATTGAAGCCACGCGTTGGATCAAGAACAATTTGCCGCACGCGAAAGTCAGCGGCGGTTTGTCGAACGTGTCGTTCAGCTTTCGCGGCAACAATCCCGTGCGCGAAGCGATGCACAGCGCGTTTCTATTCCACGCCATCAGGGCCGGTATGGACATGGCCATCGTGAATGCCGGCATGTTGGAAGTTTACGAAGAGATCGAACCGGAGCTGAAGGAACTCGTCGAAGACGTGTTGCTGAATCGCCGTGCTGATGCGACCGAGCGGCTCGTCAACTTTGGCGAAAAACTCAAAGCCGCCAGCGCGGGCACAACCGTTGCCGACAAAAAAATCGAAGAAGAATGGCGTAAAGGCACGATTGAAGAACGCCTCTCGCATTCGTTGGTGAAAGGCATTGACGCTTACGTTGACGCCGACACGGCGGAAGCACTCGCGAAATACGGCAAGCCGCTCACGGTCATCGAAGGGCCGTTGATGGCGGGCATGAGTGTCGTCGGTGATTTGTTTGGCGCGGGGAAAATGTTTTTGCCGCAGGTCGTGAAGTCGGCCCGCGTGATGAAAAAATCCGTCGCGTATCTCACGCCGTTCATGGAAGCCGAGAAAGCCGCGATGGCTGCGCGCGGTGAAGTCGTGAAGGCACAGGGCAAAATCGTCCTCGCCACCGTCAAAGGCGACGTGCATGACATTGGCAAGAACATCGTCGGCGTCGTGCTGGCCTGCAACAACTATGAGGTCATTGATATGGGCGTGATGGTTCCGTGTGAGAAAATTTTGGAACGCGCCAAGCGGGAGAAGGCCGATATCATCGGTTTGAGCGGACTCATCACGCCGTCGTTGGACGAGATGGTTCACGTCGCGCGCGAGATGGAGCGGCAAGGCTTCAAGGTTCCCCTGCTCATCGGCGGCGCGACCACCAGCCGGGCGCACACTGCCGTAAAAGTGGCGCAGCATTACAGCGAACCGGTCGTCCACGTTCTCGATGCTTCGCGCGCCGTGCCGGTGACGAGCAGCTTGTTGAGCAAAGACGGCAAAGCCGCGTTCGTGAAATCACTGCGTGAAGATTATGAAAAACTTCGCGCCCAACACGCCGGTTCGACGCTGAAATTACTTTCGCTCGAAGCCGCCCGCGCCAATGCGCCGAAGTTGAAGCATGACGATTTGCCGAAGCCGGAGTTCACGGGCGTGCGAACTTTATCTTCAGAAAAATTCAATCCCGGCAAATGTGACTGCGGTTCGTCGCACGGACACGCCGGAGCGTTTAGCGTTTCGATTGAAGAGCTTGTTCCATTCATTGACTGGACACCGTTCTTCCATACTTGGGAACTGCGCGGCGTTTATCCGAAAATTCTCACGCATGAAAAGCACGGCGAGGAAGCCACCAAACTGTTTGCCGACGCGCAGAAAATGCTTGCGGATTTTGTCGCGAACAAATCGCTGAAACTCCAGGCGGTTTATGGCTTGTTTCCGGCGAACTCTGTTGGCGATGACGTGGAAGTTTATACCAACGGTTCGCGTCAACATCTGCGGACGAAATTTCATTTCCTGCGCCAGCAGATTGAAAAAGGTGACGGCACGCCCAATTATTGCCTCGCGGATTTTGTTGCGCCAAAGCAGAAATCAGAAGTCGGAAGCCAGCAGCCAGAAGATTTCATCGGCGCGTTTGCCGTCACGAGCGGACATGGGTTGAAAGAAATCGTAGAAAAATTCAAAGCGGAACACGATGACTACAACGCTATTTTAGCCGAAGCCATTGCTGATCGTTTGGCGGAAGCCTTCGCGGAATTTTTGCACAAGCGCGTTCGTGATGAATGGGGTTTTGGCAGATTGGAAAAACTTACCACCACTGATTTCATCGAAGAAAAATATCGCGGCATTCGCCCGGCGGCAGGTTATCCCGCATCACCGGATCACACGGAAAAAGAAATTTTGTGGGATTTGCTCGACGCGGAAAAACACACGGGCATCAAGCTCACAGAAAGTTTTGCCATGTGGCCGGGAAGTTCGGTGAGCGGACTTTATTTTGCCCATCCCGATTCAAAATATTTTGCCGTCGGCAAACTCGGCAAAGATCAGGTGGAAGATTTGTCCAAGCGTAAAGGCAAAACCACTTCCGAGATGGAGCGCTGGCTTGGGCCGTGGCTGAATTACAATCCAGAGCAAGCCTGAACGCGGACTTGTTTTTCAGCCGTTTCACCATAAATTGAGCGAATGAAGAACGAAGTCGTGCCGGTGCAGATTCGCGGCATTCTCCCCGCCAACAGCGGTTGCGCGCTGTTCGTTGGCAATGACGAAAAAGTTTTTGTCATCAACGTCGAACCGCAGATGGGACGCGTGATTGACGATTTTATCCGCAACGAACCCAAGGAACGCCCGCTGACGCACGACCTCATCAACCGCGTCTTCCAAGGCTTCGGCATCACGGTCGAACGCGTTATTATTACCGACTTAAAAAATTCCACTTACTTCGCGCGGCTGATTTTGCAGCAGCAAAACGAAGTCGCCCGCAAAATTGTGGAACTCGACGCGCGCCCCAGCGATTGTCTCGCGCTGGCCGCCGCGCAGAAAAAACCCATCTTCGTTTCCGCGACGCTCTTCGCGCAGGTCGAGGACATGAGCGGCGTGCTCGACAAGATGAACGAATCCGGCGGCGAGAGCAGTGACGAGTGACAAGTGGCGAGTGACAAGCAAAAACGAAATGCCTAACTCATCACTTTTTCTAGTCTGCGGCGACGATGATTTCGCCGTGAAGCAGCGTGCTAAAAAACTTTTCCAAGAATGGTCGGCGGAACTCGGCGGCATGGATCACGAAACCATCGAGGCGACCGTTAGCAACGGCGGCGACGCGCTGAACGTCATCGGCAAACTGCGCGAAGCCTTGCAAACACTGCCTTTTTTCGGCGGCGGCAAAGTCGTCTGGCTGCGCGACTGTAATTTTCTCGGCGAAGATCGAACCGCTTCATCTGCCGCCGTGACGGAAACACTGGCGGAACTCGCGGAAGAGTTGAAGAATTTTTCCTTTCAAAACGTCCGGCTGCTCATCAGTGCGGGTAAAGTGGACAAGCGAAAAGTTTTTTACAAGACGCTCGACAAAATCGGCACGACGGAAGTTTTCACTTCGTGGTCGCAGGACGACAAAGATTGGGCAGACCGCGCACAGATGGCCGCGCGCGACGCCGTTCGCAAACGCGAAAAAGAAATTTCCGGCGCAGCGCTGGGCGAGTTGGTCATTCGCGCCGGACTCAACGCGCGGCAACTGGAAAATGAAATTGAAAAACTGTGCGTGTTTGTCGGGGAACGAAAAAAAATTGAGCTCGCGGATGTGACGACGATTTGCGCGCACAGCAAAACGGCGAAGGCGTTCGCGCTCGGCGATGCGCTCGGCGACCGTGATTTGCCGCGTTTGCTGAAACGCTTGGATGAAGAACTTTGGGAGACGAAGTTTGACAAGGACAAATCAGAAATCGGCTTGCTTCACGGCCTCATCAGCAAAGTGCGCGCGATGCTGCTGCTCAAGGAAATGCTGCGCGAAGGTTGGGTGAAGGACACGCACGACTATAATAATTTCAAGTCGCAACTCGAACGCGTCCCTGCCGACCAGATGCCGGTGGAAAAGAAATTTAATCCGCTGGCCTTGAGTCCGTATGTGCTTTACAAGGCGCTGCCGCAGGTCAAAAAATATTCCTCGGCGGAACTTGTGCGCGCGATGGATGTGTTGCTGCGCTGCAACCAACGGCTCGTGTCCAGCGGGTTGGACGAAGCGCTTGTGTTACAGCAAGCGCTGGTGCAAATTGTGTCGCCGAACGCGGCTGCCAATTAAATAAAAAGAGGAAAAATGTCATCTGCCAATTTATCAGTGCTGGTCGGGAAAAATTTTGCCTGCATCAAGATTGCTGGCCGCGCGAATTTTGCCTCCAGCCCGGATTTCAAAACTTTGTTGAGCGAACTGGCGCAAAAGGGCTTCGGTCATTTCATCATTGAGTTGAGCGAGTGCGTGCTGATGGACAGCACGTTTCTCGGCGTGCTCGCGGGTTTCGGTATGAAATTGAATCCGCAAGGTGCGCCCGCCGAACGCGGCATCGAACTGCATAATGCGACCACGCGCGTCAGCGAACTACTTGAAAATTTGGGCGCGGTGCATCTCTTCAAACTGACCAGCGGCCCGATGCAGCTGCCCGCCGATGTGAAAGCCTGCACGCCGGAATCTATCAATCCATCGCACGAACAAATCGCGCGCACGAGTCTGGAAGCGCATCAGACCTTGATGGCGATGAACCCAGAAAACGTCGCACGCTTCAAGGACGTCACGCAGTTTCTCGCCGAAGATTTGAAGAGCATCGAAAAAGCTTCTGAATAAATTTCAGCCGTAAAGCTTCAGCCGCAAAAAAAGCACAAAAGGCGCAAAATAAAAAAGGACAGGCATCAAGCCTGTCCTTTTTATTTTTATATTCTGTGACTTTTACGCCTTTTTGCGGCTGAACCTATTATCCCGCCGGAGCTGGTGCCGGCGCGCCAAGGCCGGGCAGTTTGGGCGGCGTGGGTTTGGCCGGAGCTTCCGGCAACGGCGTGCCTGCGGGCGCGCCCATCATCGGCGTCAGGTTCAACGGCGGTTTCGGTGGCGGCGTGAACGTGCCGGTGCGGATGATTTCTTCGACCTGCACGCCATCGAGCGTTTCGTATTCGAGCAAGCCGTTGGCGATGATTTCGAGTTTGTCGCGATTTTCCGCGATGAGTTTTTTCGCGGTGTTGTAACCGTCTTCGACCAAGCGTTTCACTTCGGCGTCAATGGCCTTGGCGGTTTCTTCGCTGTATTCCTTGGAGCGTTTCATGTCGCGACCGAGGAAAACATATTCTTCGCTGTCGCCGTAAAGCACGTTGCCCAACTTGTCGCTCATGCCCCAGTGCATGATCATCGCCTTGGCCATTTGCGTGGCCATCTGAATGTCGCCGCTCGCGCCGGAGGAAATATCGTCCGTGACGATTTCCTCGGCGATGCGCCCGCCCATCGCCACGGCGATGTCGTCCACCAACTGTTTCTTGCGTTGGCTCAAAATGTCGCGCTTCGGCAACATCATCGTGACGCCGAGCGCGCGGCCACGCGGAATAATCGTGACCTTGTGCAGCGGATGCGTGTTCTTGAGCAAAACATTTACGAGCGCATGACCGGCTTCATGCCATGCCGTGCCGCGTTTTTCGTCGTCGCTCATCGCCATGCTGCGGCGTTCACGACCCCAACGAACTTTGTCGCGCGCTTCTTCAAGTTCGAAAATATCAATGGATTTTTTACCCGTGCGCGCCGCGAGCAACGCGGCTTCGTTCAATAAATTCGCCAACTCCGCGCCGGAATAACCCGGTGTGCCGCGCGCGATGATGGACAAATCCACATTCGGCGCGAGCTTCACATTCTTGGCGTGAACTTTCAAAATCGCCTCGCGTCCGCGCACGTCGGGCAGATTAACCGTGACCTGACGATCAAAACGGCCGGGGCGCAACAGCGCAGGATCCAGCACGTCCGGACGATTCGTCGCGGCGATAATAATAATTCCTTCCTGCGTGTCGAAACCGTCCATCTCGACGAGCAACGCGTTCAACGTCTGTTCGCGTTCATCATTGCCGCCGCCAAGTCCGTGACCGCGTGAACGACCGACTGCGTCAATTTCATCAATGAAAATAAGGCACGGCGTGGACTTGCGCGCCTGCTCAAACATATCGCGCACGCGGCTCGCGCCGACGCCGACGAACATCTCCACGAAGTCCGAACCGCTAATGCTGAAGAAGGCCGCGTCGGCCTCACCGGCAATTGCTTTCGCCAATAAAGTTTTTCCCGTGCCGGGCGGCCCGATCATCAAAACGCCTTTCGGAATGCGGCCGCCGAGCCGCTGAAATTTTTTCGGGTCTTTCAAAAACTCGACGAGTTCGGAAACTTCCTCCATAGCTTCTTCCACACCCGCGACATCTTTGAATGTGGTTTTATTGCGGTCTTTGGAAAGTATTTTCGCCTTACTTTTGCCAAAGCTCAACGCGCCCTTGCCCGCCGCTTTGATTTGGCGAATGAAGAAAAACCAGAACAGCAGACCCAAAATTATAAACGGCGCGATGCCCCAAATGAGTTGCGTCACTGCCGCATTCGGCGCACCGGCCTCGATGTTGTGCGAGAGCAACAGTTGATCGAGCATCTTTTGCGTCAGCATCGCATTGGGCGAAACGAAGGCGACCTTCGCAGCTTTGCCATTCGTGCTAACTTCTAAATACTCACCGCTAATCGGCGTCAGCGGTGCGGACTGCGCGTTGAAATTAATCGTCGCGTGCACAATCTGGTTGGACGCAAACTTGTCGAGAAAATCCGGCTGCGACAAAGTTACCGTCGGCGTCGTAATGTGATTACGCATCGTGAACAGACCGACAGTGAGCGCGATGATGGCCGCCCACGCGAGCAAGGTTAAGCTGTTCGCCTTGTTAAAACCGTTACCTGGCAGCTTTTTTTTCGCGCCGCTGTCCTTGGGATTGGAATCGTCGTCTAACATTATTGTCCGCCAGATTAACACAGCATTCCGCCTTCCGCAACGCGTGACTTTGGCCTAACCTCGGCGCGTGCAATTCGGCTCGCTCACGCTTAAATCAAATCTGTTTCTCTCGCCGCTCGCGGGCTACACCAACCTGCCCTTCCGCCTCGTCGTGCGCGAAGTCGGCGGCGTCGGTCTTTGCACCACCGACTTGGTGAACGCGCGTTCGCTCATCGAAAAAAATCCCAAGGCGTTCAAGCTCATTGAAACTTCGCCCGCCGATTCGCCGCTCGCCGTGCAATTGTTTGGCAGCGTCGCCGAAGAAATGCGCGATGCCGCGCTCATGGTCGAAGCGCGCGGCGCGGTTTCTGTGGACATCAACATGGGTTGTCCCGTCAAAAAAGTTATCAAGATTGGCGGCGGCTCGGCGATGATGACGGAACTCGATAAAACCGCTGCGCTCGTTCGCGGCATGGTCAATGCCGTAAAAATTCCTGTCACCGCCAAGATGCGGCTTGGCTGGGACGATGATAATTTGACCGCGCCCGATCTGGCGCGCGCGCTGGAAGATGCCGGCGTCGCAGCGATTTTTGTTCACGGACGCACGCGCGAACAAGGTTTTGGCGGCACGGTAAATTTGGCTGGCATTCGCAAAGTGGTTGAAGCCGTAAAAAAAATTCCTGTAATTGGCAATGGCGACATCGTGACGCCGCAGGCCGCGAAGATGATGCTCGACGAAACCGGCTGCGCGGGCGTGAGCATCGGGCGCGGCGCGTTTTATGATCCGTGGATTTTCAAGCGGACTTTGGAATATCTCAAAACTTGTAGGAGACGACGTGAGGAGTCTCTAATTAATTCTGCTGCAATAAATGAGACTCCTCACGTCGTCTCCTACGAAAATAATATTGGGCTTCCGCCCGAACCGCCGTTTTCCGAGCGCGTGCGCGTGATGTGCCGGCATCTGGATTTGATGGTGGAAGTTTTTGGCGAGGAACTCGGCTGCCGGATGTTCCGCAAAGTCGCGCCGTGGTATGCCAAGCGTTTCGGCCCGTGCCACGAGTTCAACAAGAAGGTTGTGCAAGTTGCGACCAAGGCGCAGTTCCACGAGATTCTGGAAAACTACATCCGCTGGCGGCAACAATTTTTGGACGAACGCGGCGAACTACTGCCGCGTTTTCAACAAGCGCCGCTGGTGGCGTCCTTCATGCGCGAGCCAGATTCAAGCACGCGCACGCATATTCCCGTTCCGAAAGGCCCGGTGGAAGTTTGGTAAGAAACGCCTGTTGAAGCCTTGGCTAAAATTTGCTAGATTGTCTGGGTGAGTCCGACGATTTTTCGGTATCGCAGCTATCGGTTTTATTTCTTCTCGCGCGAAGAACCGAGAATGCACGTCCATGTGATTTCGCCCGATGGCGAGGCGAAATTCTGGCTGGAACCAGACATTGAACTGGCCGTCAACCAAGGACTCGGCACGACGGAACTGAACGAACTAAAGAAAATTGTTGAGGAACGACAAAATGAAATCCGCGAACATTGGCACAGACATTTCCCAGGTTGAAGTCCTGAACGTCTCGCCGCACGGCTTCTGGCTGCTGATTGGCGGCCGGGAACACTTCCTTGCGTTCGCCGACTTCCCGTGGTTTCGCGGCGCGACGCTGCAACAACTCTTTGCCATCGAATTGCCTCGTGCCAATCATCTTTACTGGCCGGATCTCGACGTGGATTTGGATTTGGAACGGATTCAGCACCCGGAAAAATTCCCGCTGGTTGCAAAGGCAAATTAAACCACGCGCACGCACATTCCCGTTCCAAAAGGGCCGGTGGAAGTTTGGTGAAATTAGTCAAAATAAAGCGTCGTATTTTTCAACGTGAAATCATGGCCGTCAACTTTCTCAATTTCTCCGACCACCTTTATTTCCGTGCCGTCGTGAGCAATGTTTAACTCTTTGTAATCATCTAATGAAGCAATGCAATAAGCCCAACACCAACAATGCGGTTCTTCAATTATCTGCAACATCAGTCTTACAAAATTCTTTTTTTCATCCTCTTTATTATCGTGCTTATCGATTCTGGTAATTCTTGTTTTCCATTCTACAAACATCCCACAATATTGCTGACTGAGATTTTGCTTCATTAAAATCGGCACGCCTTTTATAGCGTCTCGTATCTGCGAAGCCTTTAGTTTTGATATTTTACTCGGTCGAGCTGGTATTGGTATGTGAACTTGAAGCGAGTCATCAATTATATTACCTAAAGCAGGTGAAACGGCTGGCTGTGCAGCTCTTGTCTCAATAGAACCCACATTAATTACTACGCTATTTGTATTGGAATTTGTATTTGCGTTGGAAACGTTCACCTTTTGAGGGTCCGAGCTAACATTTGAATCCTTTTTAGATTCAAAAAAACGTTTTATTAAAAACCCGACAATGGCAAGCAAAAGTGCTCCACCAAATCCATCAAAAAGCCATTGTTTATTGTTATCAATCCACTGCATTGTCTGAAACATCTAGCAAATCGTAGTATCAATCACAATAAAGGATTAATGTGGTGCAAATAGAATGTTTCAATAAACCCTTCGCAGATTTGACGGCAGGATGCCCAGTTCGTCGCGGTATTTTGCCACGGTGCGGCGCGCAATGTTGATTCCCTTCGCCGTCAGCATCTTCACCACTTCCTGATCGGACAACGGCTTAGCGGTGTCCTCGGCCTTGAAAATCTCGGCGATCATGTCCTTGACGCTGGTGTTGGAAACGTCGGCACCGTGGGCGTTTTGCAGGCCGGCGGTGAAAAAGTATTTCATCTCAAACACGCCCTGCGGTGTCTGGATGTATTTGCCGGAAACGGCGCGGCTCACCGTGGTCTCATGCACGCCGACAACATCGGCCACCTGCGACATGGTCATCGGCTTGAGATGCGCGACGCCTTTTTCCATGAACTCGCGCTGGCGTTTGACGATTTCCTTGCCGATGTTGCAGATGGTCGTCTGCCGCTGGTGCAAACTTTTGATGAGAAATTTTCCGGCACGGATTTTTTCGCGGATATAATTTTTCACCTCGGCATTATTTTCGCCGGCGGACATCAAATCCTTGTAAACATTGCTGATTCGCAGATGCGGAATCTGTTCATCGTTGGTCGTGACGGTAAAATCGTCGCCATTCTTCACCACAAAAACTTCGGGCGCGACGTATTGTTCGACGACCGGTAGAAACGCCCGGCCAGGTCGCGGCTCGAGCCGTCCGATGCGCGCGAGTGCTTCCTGAACATCGTCCACGGATTGCCCGATGCCGCGCGCGATTTCGGGAATTTTCCGTTTGCCGAGCGCCTCCATGTGGTCGCGGATAATGCGATACTCGATGCATTCCTGTTTGCCCGCGCGTTCGAGTTGGAGCATCAGGCATTCGCGCAAATCGCGCGCGCCGACGCCAACCGGCTCAAAACTTTGAATGACTTTCAACACTTGCGAAAACTTTTCGGCAGGAAGATTGGCGGACGCCGCGAGTTCCTCGACGGTCGCCATGAGAAAACCGTAATCATCCACACTGCCGATGAGCAATTCGGCGATGGCGCGATCTTCGTCGCTCAAATTCGTGTCGCGGACTTGCTCCATCAAATGTTGCGCGAGCGACGCCTCAACGGTAATGGAATTGAACATGAACTCGCGCTTCTCCTCGTCCTCGGCAGAAGAACGGCTCACGGTATTTGTCTGCGAAAAATGGTCGCGCCAGTCCTGATCCATTTGCACGAGCTTTTCAAATTCCGCCTGAAAATCGTCCACGGGATCGTTCGCCAAACGCTCGGTTGCGGAATCAATTTTTACATCTTCCGGCGGTTCGGAAAAATCGGGAACGTCCGGCGTTTCGGTGTCGTCGCTGCCCGGAGCTTTTTCGCGCAAGTCCATTTCCTGCTCGGAAATTTCTTCGAGCACGGGATTTTGTTGAAGCTCCTGTTCGACGAGCACCTTGAGTTCGAGCGACGGTGCTTGGAGCAACGCGAGCGATTGCTGGAGCTGCGGCGCGAGCACGAGCGACTGCGAGAGTCGTTGCGTAAGTTGTAGGCCAAGTCCCATCTGCGCGGCAACATAACTTAATCCACCAGAATCTCAAGCGATTTTGGCACGAATCCCGCTACAAGATTTTTGTGCAAAGGAAAAACTGGATTTTCGCGCA